>DASRIZ010000081.1:0-2913 GCA_035649735.1 Blastocatellia bacterium
TGCTTACTTTCTGCGGAAATTATAGGCTGGTGGGGCCACCATCCTCGGCTTCGATGGCCCTATGCGGTTGCAGTTCCGGTTGCAGCTAGTGCTAACTCATTGAATTATAACAGCGGAACTGCGGGCTACTTAACCTCTTGCAACACGTCTTCCGCCTCGCTTCGGTCATTCAAGATACGAAGGCAGACGCCAAAAAGCTTCGCCGAGGTCATGTCATAGATGAGGCGGAGCGCGGCCCGATCGCCTTGCGCCGCACGGTTGAGTGCCGCGGCGAGCTGCTTGCGTTTCACGTCGGCATCCATGCCCGTGCTCGTCCGTCCCGGAGATTAAAAGAAGATGCCCCTCCTTAACCCCGCTTCCGGGCGTGAGTGAGGGCCCTTGGAAGCGGACATTCTCAGCGTGGGCATTGATGTTGCTAAGTGCAATAGCAGACCCAGTGAGCCCTTTCGCCGCAAAACCGCAGAATTGAATGGATTCTGCGGCGTGGCAAATCTCACATCGCGATTTCAGAGGGCACTTTAAGATTCTCCCATGCTCAAGATCGGCTTGAGCAAATAAATCGGAGGATCTGCTATGGCACCCCAGTCTGACGCTCGAACCCTTTACGTCCTCGTTTCCAGCTTGGCCGGCACAGTTCTGAGCCTCGCTGCCACTTGGATCTTCGTTGCGCACTCCGTGCAGCCGATAGTCGCTTAAGGGAGACGTGTCATGCCCGCAAGCCCGTATCTCGCTCTCTTCCTCGGCTTTGCTACCGTGTGGCTTCTGACCTCGTTTGTGACGATTGGCTATTCAGTTTTGTAATGCGCAAATAGCTGCACAAGATCGCCGTGATCGG
The DNA here is from genome assembly GCA_035649735.1 of Blastocatellia bacterium. Classification (GTDB taxonomy): domain Bacteria; phylum Acidobacteriota; class Blastocatellia; order UBA7656; family UBA7656; genus Onstottus_A. The sequence goes on from DASRIZ010000081.1 coordinate 836, forward strand.
CATGCTGGTGACCGCGCTTTTAGGCACAGCTCTGGCAATCACTCTCGGGTAACTCGCTGAGGCATCTATAACCCACCGCACGGAGTGCGCTTCGCCAGCGTCCAGCTCGAGCAACAACACGATCGTAACTCGCCAACTGATCGCGGTTAGAAGTAAGCCCTCTACATCGCGGAACTCGGTCAACCGCCATTATTCGAAAACAGTCTCGATTCGCGACCTTGGCTGCGCCGGTTTGCGGTGTGGCAAATCCCACATAGAGAATCCGAAAGGTTCACTACATTCTCCTCATGATGATGGAGGATGCTATGACCGACCACACCGACACCCACTCGCTGTACGTTCTTATAGTCAGCCTTCTTGGAACCGTAATCAGCTTACCGGTGGTTTGGTACTTCACCGAAGCCGCCTATGCTGCGCCTGGTCTCGTTGCCTAAACGATCTTCTTGAAGAATGGATTTCGTTTGCGACTGACGGTCTGAGACTGAAGCCGGTAAAACACACGACGGAATGAGGATGTCACTTCAAGCACCCCAATAAGGGGGTACGCCGTAGTTGCCTGAGCATCACCACCAACCGTCCGCTTTGAGTCGTCCAACAAGCAACTTGAAGGCAGACGGATGAGCAGCACGGCAGACATCTTTCTCAAGGCCACACTGGTTGGCGTTGGCGGCACTATCGTTCTCGATCTCTATGCTTTGATGATCTCTCGCATTCTAGGAGTGCCGGTAACGAACTGGGCAATGGTCGGCCGCTGGTTCGGCAATATGGCCCATGGCCAATTCATATTGCCTCAGGCCTTGCCCGAGGCATCGATACGGCCGCTCATCTTGCGGCGCTTGAGCTAGGCACTAATGCCGTGCTTGCTGCCGGCATCGACAATGTCTACCCGCCGGAAAACGAAGAGCTGCATCGAGCGATCGCCGAGCAAGGCCTTCTCATCAGCGAGCGAGCGCCAAGCTTCTCGCCGCGCGGCAAGGACTTCCCGCGCCGAAACCGCCTCATCTCCGGGATCTCGCTTGGCGTGGTCCGGCCTGAGAGAAAGCAACACAAGTTTTGGCGGCGGCCATGACGGGAGCGAGCTTGTTTCGAAGGGACGTAGCGGTGATCGGTGGCGGTCTCTCTGAGGTGCCTGAAGCGGTTTCGTCGCTACCGTGAGTCACGTCCGTTATGGGTCATTAGCGGACATCCCACCTGCTCATCAAGCGTGTCTGCTTTCGGCCCGAAAAGCGGACCTTGTGATGAGAGTCATTTGCGGACATCCTCCTGTACGTGTGCGAGACGTCACTCGGCCTCTAGAACTCAACCTCAAGGTCGAACTCGTAATGGGCTCAAGCCGGACTTATAAGCTTTGGCCCAGTTGGCGTCGGAAGAAGGATGTAAACCGCAGCGGTGCGGTGGTCATCGAGCTATCTGGGTCGCGTCAATGGTTATAATGATTGCTTGGCAGCCAGCCGCGCCTGGCTGTGCAATATGGCCATCAGGCAGGTAAAGAGAGGGGAAGGGCCTCCTAAAGGTCATCCAAGAGGCCAACATGACGTCCGACGACGAAACAAAGGCCTTGAAGCCGACATCTAAGGAGATCAATGCGGTGATAGCGGACATGGTCGGGGTAGGGCCCCTTACGCCAGGCGATCCCGATGTACCCTTATGCGTGCCTCTTTGGTACGTCACTGCCTACGATCCACAAGGCAAGAAGCGCGGCACCGGGACAGATAGCACTTTGGCCGGTGCCGCCGCTGCGGCGTGGGTTTTGTCCCACGACGAAATTGCAGATCAATTTGGCCGTGTTCCGTTGAGCCTGCGCGATTTCAGGCGTGTGCCGCGTCACGTGCCCGACGATTGGACTTTCGAGATCGAAAACGTGCCGAAGGAAGCGCGACCGTAAGCGCGAGTTGCCACAACTTGGCAGCATGAACATGCTGAGTGCGCTAACGACAATTTAAGCACCAGCTTCAAGTATCAAGTCGTTAGAAACGCAGGACAATAACTCCCCACCTCGGCCTCGCTCGGACTCCCCATGGTCGGTGATGTAGAAATCGCCGAGCACGAGCACATCCATCCCAGTCCGCAAATAGCAA
>DASRIZ010000082.1:0-3574 GCA_035649735.1 Blastocatellia bacterium
CGGATTTCTTGATCTTTACTTTGGAACCCGGCGTGTTACTTACTTCTTTGAATGCTTCATCCGATGAAGGACTCGATTCGAACTTTGTCGAAGCGGGAAACTCGGTTGTCAGTGTGGCAATTGTCGCGGTCTTGGTCTCGATCATTATCTCTCCTTTAGAGTCCAACTCTATCCTAACAAACTCTTGAGACCGACCGGAAGGAGAAAACACTCGAAGAATCTTGCAACTGATGGAACTGACGCAACTCAATCGCGTTTGAATGTATCGAACTGGTGGACGGTTGCTCTATTAATGAAGAGAAGCAAGTGAAAGGAGTCGGGTAAGCAGGTTACCTAGAACACAATGGCAGGAGTATTCGAACAAGTAGCAGATATCCTCAAACGCACATGGGAATGCAAGCAGTGCCATCAACATATCACCGAGGACCACACGGTTGCGTATCATTTGATCGACGGAACGCTTTATGGCTGGTGTGAGCCCTGTTTTAACCAGCGGCCATCGATAAACAGCGCAATGGCAGGAAGCGCGGCGTAAGGCGAACAAACCCACACGAACATCACCAGCCTGGCCATCGAGAGGCCCCCCACCGCACTTCTCCTCTGTTGGTTGCTGAATCCTTTACCAACACACTGGGACCCATTTCAATAACTAGTCTCACCTTGACTCACGTATAAGTTAGCCTGTACTTTACAGTTCCGATGCGTCCTCAGGAGGGAGCGTGGAGACCGCCAAGGGTAAGACCCGCGAAGAGATCCTTAACAGGCTCGCCGACAAGATCGATAACTTCGAACAATATAAGCAGCCGCATTCGCGTCTCATAGCCGAGCTTGCCACGCATCTTGCTCGAAGGTTTGGCCTCGCCGCCGCGGATGTTGACGCGATAACGGAAGCTGCTATGCTGCACGACATAGGCTTGTATGCTATGTCACCCGCGTATTATGCGCTCCCTCGGCCGCTCAGCTTCGAAGCGCGGCTCGATCTTTGGCGGCACTCAATCATTGGCGAGCAACAGATGGCCAAACGCGATTCGACGCGTCAGGCTCAGCTGCTTGTGCGCTGGCATCACGAGTGGTGGAACGGATCGGGCTACCCCGATATGCTGGCTTTCGAAGACATACCAGTTGGCGCGAGGATCCTTCGAGCCGTCGAACTCTGCGCCGCGTTGCTTTCAGATCGGCCTTATCGCGCCGCTCTTGATGAACAACAAGCAATCGAAGCGTTGACGGCATCTGCCGGATTAGAATGTGATCCGTACGTCGTTAAGGCTTTGCTTGCGTTGCTTGAGGAACTGTTGGACGGTATTCACAGCACCGAAGCCGCAGCCATCTCAAACCCGGAACAACCTTTCGTCGAGGCGCTACCAGAGCAGTTAACTCTAATCGAGCGACCGGCAGTTGATGAACCGGTAACCGGCTTATCATCGGCCGAGTCGTCGAGTGACGCGACAGTGGTAGATTCAATTTCCGATAACCAAATGGTCGCTCCGACACCGGCGCTCGCTAATCGAGCGTGGGGCGAGGGTCTCCGGGCGTTTGTCCCCACATCACAAGAGATCCCGGAACCGCAGCCCGCTAAACCCTCGCTCGATGCGATACCGGGCGTAGAGACGGTCACGCCCGTAACTCCTGAATACCAGCCGTCACCACGTCGTTCGTTGGCAGAATCATTGCTCGAGCGAGCGCGAATGGCCAAAATCGAGAGCAGTGATTCGACACGTTGGCGCGGATGGGTTGGTTCGCGCTACAACAAAAAACAGTTGCTCGGTTTTCAGGCGAGCGTGTTGCGCCAGCTTGAGTTTCGCTCGATCGCTATTCCATTCTGGAGCGAAGCTCGCCTGGATTGGTACTTGAAGGCCTGGGGCAAGATTATTTTCGCAAACGATCCGCGCGTGTGGGCGGGAACTGTTGCTCGCGCTAATGTCGAAGCCGCACAGCCGTTGGGTGAAGACACGATCACCCAGATACTCGAAGAGGTCTACGTTCCGAGGGTGAGGCTTGAGAACCAAGACTTGCGGCGATGGTTCGGCGAAACCGATGCGTGGTGGATGGATAATCTGCGACGCAACATCGAGGCGCTCGACGATCGGTTAATGCGCGCTCAAGCTTTGACGCTTGGGCTACAGACCGGAGATTACGCGTTGTCATTTGGCAACGAGACTCTCGAGCTAAGGCGGCCTCTGACAACTGTGTTCTGGCGTTTGGCGGGGCGGACCTTTCCGGGGCCTGCTGCTCAACAACACAACCGAACCTTTAATGAACCGGCGGAAGATTTTATAAAGCACGCCAGAGCTGATCTGCTGTATTTGCGAGCACCCGCCTCGCACACTGAAGTCGGCGGCGCCGAAGCTAGATCAGAGTGGCGCGAGACCTGGGTCTCCGGTCCGGCCAATGATCAATCGACAAGATTCAGCAAGCGCTCGACCACGCCCCAATCCAAACAGGCGTATCTGACGTCGCTCGATCGGCTGTTGAAACCGGCCTCGAACTTCAAATTGTGGGCGATTGAGTACCAGGAACCGAGTCTGGCGTCGGCGCAAGACGTCATCGAGTTGATCAAAGAATACCGGCCGGTAAAGGCAAGTTATTCAAAGGACGTAACCGAGGTGGCTGGCGGCTTGCGGAGCAGTATTATAGTCGCCGAAAAGTCATCGCCGCGTTAATGAAGGTATCTTCCCGCGCACCCTCAGAAGAAACGAATAAATTCGTTACTACTTGGCACCTCCTAGAATAACCACACCACGTAGTAACGAGTTTATTCGTTCGGCCAATCTGCCGGCCCACGTAGTAACGAATTTATTCGTTCAGCCGAGCGTTTTTCGAAGACTAATCACAAGAAAAGATGCAACCCGCAGCCCGTTTCGGGCGTTATTGGCTAGCTTGGACGTGAGCCTAAGTAACGACGTGGGTGGAAGGAGCGACTGGTTTAGACTAACATTGATACCGTTTAGGACAGGTAAGGAGGAGCCGCAATGTATAGAGTATCGGCCAAACAGTTAATATCGGTTGCGTTGTTCTCCGCGCTACTGGCAGGGGCAGTCGTAGTTATTATCCAGCGCAATTTCGGCAATCGAACGGGCGTGTCGATTGAACCCGTTGCGGTCGCCGAACCGACGGTTGCCAGTGAGGAGCAGAACAACGTCGAGATTTATCGAGCGGTCAGCCCCGGCGTCGTCAATATCACGAACACTCGAATCCAGGAGAGCTTTTGGGGCGCGGTTCCATCTGAGGGAACCGGCTCGGGTTCAATCGTCGATGAACGGGGGTACATCTTAACCAACTATCATGTGATACAAGGCGCCAGTCAGCTCGAGGTGCAGGTTGAAAACGAGAAGTATCCTGGAAAAGTCGTTGGCACCGATCGAGATGACGATCTGGCGGTAATCAAGATCGAAGTTCCGCGCGGACAGCGGTTGACAGCAATAAAACTTGGGACATCTCAGGGGCTTGAAGTCGGACAGAAGGTGCTGGCTATTGGAAATCCCTTCGGGCTTCAGCGAACCTTGACGACCGGCATTATCAGCGGACTGGAGAGACCTCTTCGCGATGCCGCCGCGAGACGAACTATCAACGGCGC
>DASRIZ010000083.1:0-5481 GCA_035649735.1 Blastocatellia bacterium
TGTTAAGAACCACCGAAGGGATAAACGCCCTGCGCAACCACTTCAAGCTCGGCGTCAACTTTATCGAATCGCTGGTTAACCGGCATCGTATCGAAGCGTACGTTCTTGATGCCAAAGGCCGAATCGCTGCGTCCTTTGAAAGACTTCACTGGGATGAGCAGGAGTTGATCGATCGCGCTGTTGAAGTGTTGTCTGAGAAGAACGACCTGCCACCCACTGAGGTTGTTCCTGCCAGGCGTCCGGCAATCACTCGCAGCGCCTCACCAGTGTTGGCCACGCTGGCGTCCCTTGGAGTAGCGTTCTTTCCGAAGTGTCCGATCTGTTGGTCCGCATATCTGAGCTTGTTTGGCATCGCGGGACTGAATCAAATCCCGTACTCTCCGTGGCTCCAACCCATCCTCATCACTGCAATGCTGATTAATATTGTCAGCGTGTGGCTCAGAGCCCGCGTGACTCGGCAAAGATGGGGCCTTTATCTCGTCAGCGCCGGCGCGCTGGTAATCATCGTCGGCAAGATGGGATTCGGTTGGGAAAAGGCTGCCATTCCCGGCGTCCTTTTAACTTTAGCCGGCTCGGTTGTCAGTGCGATGAGCTCGCGCGCGAGCCGGAAAAATTCTACCGGTCTGCTTAATGAACTCTGGCGGGGCCGATCTTCGATCAACTTACGGCGATTGTGGTTTTCACAGTCATGGCGAGGATAAGCCGGAAGACAACGACACCTCAACCGACCTGATGATGCGTTTAGTTTGTCGTCAAGTTTCGACAAGCTAAAGCTTGTCGGACATCAAACTGTACCCACAACCTACGCCGCCCGTGTTGGCTTTCCGCTTATCTTCCGGCGCTTCGTTGACTTCGCAATTGCTTTCGATTTCGTGCGAGGCTTCCGTTTCCTGGAAGTCGTTTTTGCATCCCCGATCGATTGCAAAACTTCCTGAAAATCGAAGCCAAATAATTCCTTGATCTTAACGTTCACAGTCGGCATGACCACGCCTTTGCCGACGATTGACAGTTCGTCCACCAGACTGTCCGTGAATTTTGCTAATTCGGATTTCTTGCGAGCCCCGCGGGTTTCTTTGTGGGCATAACCCATCGTGTAACCCAGCGCGAATCCCGCCGAAAGCGCACCCAGGCTCCACACTAACGGTTCATTTTTAAACTGCTCGCGATAATCGAGTACGCCGGCCACCGTCTCCCTGGCGGCCTGGTATTGCCTGCCGACTGTTTCCTTAATCTCAGTTACCGTCTCGGCGACGGCCTCGCGCGTTTTTTCCATCTCGCGTTGCAGCTGTCTCTTGGTAAGGTCGTCAGTATTTACTTTTCCCTTTGACGGTTGCGCCATCTTTGATTCTCCTTCGTTCTTTCGTCACAGTTCGTTCTGGAGCCAATCCTTGTCCTTCTCAAGTTCATGCATAGTCCGACGCGGGACCAGACCGAGTTTAGCCAGCCGGTTCCTGGTCATAACGATGACTATTCCGCTGATAACCAGATAACCGAGGCCAGTGATGAAAAAGCCCAGCGCATACTTCGCCGGCTGGCTCCAGTCCAAACCTGAGAACAGTGTGGAAACCACAAAAGCGAGCGCGATGTTTGCCAACGCGAGCCCAACCGCGGCCACGATGGCGCCGGCGGCAATAACTATCGCGCCTCTGGCGTACGCAGCGATCTCTTCCTTCAATTCCACTCTCAGTAAAGTGATTTTTTGATCCAGCAATTTCGCCACGTTCTCAGCGAGTTGCTCAACCAGCGAAGGCAAATCCTGCTCAGTTGACTCGCGTCCTGCTAACGCCACACTCTCTTTTGTTCCCTGGCCCATCTCGTTCCCCCTCTGATTTCTTTCAGGCTGCTCTACTTTCACTGCGCGGACTCTTCGCACCTTTTCGTTTGGCGTCGGTCGCGCCCTGGCGGGCCGCCGCATTTTCAATTTCGGAATTGACTTCACCGCCGATCAGCACGGCCAGCCCGGTGACGTAAAGCCAGAGCATCAGCACAATCACTGCCCCCAACGATCCGTAGGTCTTGCTGTATGAATCGAAGAAGTGCAGGTAGCCCTTGAAGGCGAATGAGGCTATCAGCCAGAGCACGACACCGATTACCGAGCCCGGCGTGATCCATTTCCAATCCTGATCCCTGAGATCAGGCGCCAGGTAATAAACCAGCGCGAATGCCAGCAGCATGAAGGAAAAGGCGATTGGCCCCTTGAGGATATTCCAGGTGGTGGTTAGCACAGTCCCCAGTCCGTACATCGCAGCAAGCTGATCGACAATTTTGCCACCGCCCAGCACTATCCCGAGCGCGGTGATGATCAGCACCGACAACGCTGCGGTGAGGGACACTGCAATGACTCGTTGCTTCCACCAGGCCCTGGTTTCTTCAACGTTGTAGGCTCTGTTGAGAGCCTGGGTGATGGCGCTCAAGCCGTTAGAAGCCGCCCAAAGGGCAGCCAGCAATCCCAGAGAAAGTTTCCCGGCGCCACTCGCGGTGCTGACCTCCAACATTGTGTCGTTGATTAATTGGAAAGCTGAGGGGGGCATGACTTTGGCGAGATAGTTGAAGAGCGTGTGGCGCATGCCCGTGCCCGACCCAATCACAAGTCCGATTGCCGACGTAAGAAAGATCAGCAGCGGGAAAAGCGCGAGTAGGAAGTAGTAGGCAAGTTTGGCAGCGTCGCCGAAAACATCGTCGCGCTTCATCTCTGCCCAGACACGCGCGGCCAGCGCGGTCCAGTGCAGCCCGCCCAGCTTCCAGATGCTTTGAGTCTTTTTCTTCGTCATCGACAACCGCACCAACGTCGCGCGTTAACGAAACAATTCGTGGGCCACACGTGTGGGCTGGCGCCTTAGTTGCTCTTTACTTGCTAACGCGCACCCGAATGTTGAGTTAGCGGAGGCTTGACGCGCGACTTTGACGGCGCTGTGGGGCTGCTAAGGTTACAGACTATTACTTGCGGCGTATTGGAAAGCTACATTGAGAGGCTGATTTGATTGCCCCTGACGAAGTGTTATTCACGATTCGAACGTTCTACGAAGGAGAAGCCGGAGGCCCACTACCTGACCGCTTTGCCCAAAGCCCGAGACTGTGACATCTCATTCACACCGGGCTTCAGCCCGGTGTCGAACGACGATAAGAAAGGCGAAACCGTTTTAACGGTAATTACATACTTGACTCACCGAGGGCATGATTCGTTCCTGCAATCGACGCCACCACTCCAATGGCTCTGCCACTCGGATGCGCGGCAAGTCTTCGACTTGCCGTTAAGTGCTCATTTAGTTTAACGGTCTATGACCGTTGTGGGTCGGAGACCCTTAAAAGAGAAAAGGCTCGCAGCCGGCAAGTCGAAGACTTGCCGCGCATCGGAGTGGCAGAGCCATTGGCGAGAGTCGCTCGATGATTTATCTCGCTCGGTGAGTCAAGTATGTAATTACTGTTTTAACGGTTTCCTAATCTGTTGCCAAGGATCGTCAGCATCACAAACAAGAACCGCGGGACGGTGCTAACCTATCAACTAAAACGCTAAGTGGATATAATATCGCCCTCTTCTCAATACGTTAGGAAGGAGTTGCGACCATGAAACCATTTGTCGCGTCAGTCCTCCTTTGTGTCTCGCTTATACCTGCAGTCACTGTCAGCCAAACCAGGAGTAAAACTGTGAAGCCGAGTCCGTCCCAAACCGGACCTCTGCAAAACAGCACACCGCAAAGCAGGACTGTGAAAATATGCCAGGGTCTGGCGATTCCTGAGGGCTATGTCATCGTCGGTTACGTAACTTCCTCTGCTTGCCCCAACGGTGCATTGCTGCTCAGTAAAGAGAAGACTGAGACTCAGTCTTCTGAAGCGTCCACTTCTGGTCCACAAGCTCTGCCTCTCCGGCCGGCCCGCCCGCGCAGAGTTGGTGATGCGCAAATGGACCTCGGTCGCGAGTTAACTTTTTCAGGGTCGGTTTCCGATGTGCGCGAACCCGTTTTGTTGGGGACGGAACTCAGCCCGACGGTAAAAGCGCCGGCAACGGGCCCTTCTTCTACTAAAGTGGAAGAGGTAGCCGAGGGCGACGTGGTCCGCATCGACACCAATCTTGTGACGGTCCCGGTGAGTGTTTTCGATCGTCAAGGCAGGTTAATCCCAGATCTCCAGCGTGAAAGCTTTAGTGTCTTCGAGGATGGTGTCGAACAGCAAATAAAGCATTTCGAGCCTACCGAGAAGCCTTTCACCGTGGCGCTGGTGCTGGACACGTCAGGCTCAACCGTATTTCATCTTTGGGAGATCAAAGAAGCAGCTATCGCTTTTGCAAAACAACTGCGGCCGCAAGATCGTGTGCTGGTTGTGACCTTTAATGATCTGGTCATGTTACTGACCGAAGCTACCAGCGATCTTAAAGTTGTCACCGAAGTGATCCAGCGGGGTGCGAATACCGGGTTTTCCACAAGGCTGTACGACGCCGTTGCCCTGGTTATCAACGAGCGTCTGAACAAGATAGACGGTCGCAAGGCCATTGTGCTTTTCACGGATGGGGTGGATACGAAGAGCTACCTGGCAAGTTATCAGAGCACGCTGCGCGCGGCTGAAGAACTGGACGCACTCATCTACTCCATTCAGTACGACACCACCGACTTCGTTGCTGCCACCCAAACTCCAGGCAACGACCTCACGTTATTGACCCGGAGGAGCAGTAGCTGGCCGTATGGAACCACTCAGCAAGTAATCAGCGGCCCTCCTATTGCGGTCCCGGGGACGACCATCGGTGATTACCAACTAGCTGACAGGTATCTACACCAGTTGTCAGAAAAGACTGGTGCTCTACTCTACAAAGCCAACGATCGAGAAAATTTGGCCGCGGCTTTTACCAAAATCGCGGGCGAGCTTCGCAGCCAATATAGTCTTGGCTACTATCCGAAGATAGCTGCCAAAAGTGGCGAGCGTCACCTCATCAAAGTCCGGGTGAATCAGCCAGATCTCGCCGTGCGGGCGCGAGAGAGCTACGTCCAGAGAGTTTTGCCGAGGACACAATAGGCGTAGCGGGTCTACTTGAACAAATGTCCGACAAACTTTTTAGTTTGTCGTCAGGTTTCGACAAGCTAGAGCTTGTCGGGCATCAAACCACGAGATACCCGAGTATTCACCGAATCCTCAGCCGTCAAAGTAAGTTAGGTAATGGCAGCTAAGAGAACGCCTTCGCGTCATTATCGCGCCAATCAGAGACCCATCAGTGATTGCCTCTGATAGTGGCGATCACAACCGCAGCGCTTTCCTTTCCGTTCTTGGATGAGAGTCCGTTTAGCTCCACTCTCAATGCGCTTCACGAAAATTATGTTGAAGTGCATTTCCAGCCCTAGACAGTCTGGGTAGTCCATGTTATGCTGGCCCTAGATTATCTAGGAGGTGGTAGCCGTTGGCTAAATCAAAGGCGGGCTTACTTCAGGGAACGCTGGACATGTTGATTTTGAAAGCGTTGGCCCTTGGTCCTCTGCACGGCTACGGCATCGGTCA
>DASRIZ010000084.1:0-28342 GCA_035649735.1 Blastocatellia bacterium
CGCCGGTCTTTAATCTCGTCGAATCTTGTCTGCCCGGTGTCCAAATTCTCGGCTTCACCGGCGTTCTCAACAGCACCACGAACCTTATCCTAACGGGGATGGAGGCGGGGCGGTCGTTTGAGGAATCTTTGGACGAAGCAAGACGGCTAGGGATAGCAGAGTCAAACGCCGACTTCGACATCGACGGGTGGGACGCGGCGGTGAAAGCAGCGGCCCTGGCAAATGTACTCATGAATGCCGGGACACACCCGAGCGACGTGATTCGCGATGGTATCCGCAATATTAAGGTCGAAGACATCGATGAGGCCTCGCGCGCATCGATGGCCATAAGACTGCTCGCTCGCGGCCGGCGCACCAGAGATGGCGTGTCACTGACCGTCGCCCCTGAAAGAGTCGAGCTGAACTCCGCAATAGGTTGCGTGCAAGGCACTTCCAACGTGCTATTGCTTGAAACTGACCTGATGGGTGACATCGCCCTCTATGAGTACCACCCGGGCATCAAACAGACCGCCTACGCATTGCTGAGCGACTTTTGTTCCATCATACGTGAGGTGAAAAAGAGACGATAAAAGCTATGGGCAAATCAAACCGACACCGGCAGCGCCGGCAACGCTGGCACATGGAACCGGATCAACTCTTTATGGATCTCAGCCAGCAGGCGGGCTCGGACCAGACTCTCTGCTGCTCGTTCTGCGGCAAATCGCAGGGAGATGTCTTTAAATTGATAGCTGGGAAAACCGCCTTCATCTGTAATGAGTGCATCGACATCTGCAATGAGATCATCTCGGATGATCTGCAACAGCGACACCAGTAACGTTATCACCAACTACCCACACTACCTTCTCGGAGCCATACTTGCTCAGCCTGTCCCCGATATGCTATAAGGCTTGCTTTGCCGTGACCGCAATTTCTCATCATGAGGAGCGCGGCTCACGATGTGACCTCTGGTTCAGACGGTTCACAATACAAGCTGCAAGGTAACCTCGGTAGAAGCAGTCAGGATTGCAGTTGCCTTCACAGTGTCTCCGAAGCTGTAACGAAGCGTCGTTCTGATTCCTGGCTGCCGTATTCCAACTTTAAAGGGAGTAGTCACAAAGGCTCTATGAAACCTGGTACCGTTCTGGCAATGATACCGAATGCAATCAACGCAAGCACGACACCCGCGATGTTTCGGCGCAGCCTGTGGGTGTTATTAGCACTAGTAGCCGTCATTACCGGCAACCCTTCTGCTGTGTTAGCGCAAACTCGTGAGGCTGCCGGCGCCCACCAACCCGGGGGTGAGGCAAACCTGATCATACCCGATTTATCGCAAGTCAAATTCATGGGTATCGACGGGCATACTCTGCTTCTTTTTGGCCTTATCGTCTGCGTGCTCGGTCTCGTCTTCGGTCTGGTGATCTACACTCATCTGAAGAATCTGCCGGTACACAAGGCGATGCTCGAAATCTCAGAGCTCATCTACGAGACCTGCAAAACCTATCTGATAACTCAGGGCAAGTTCATACTGATACTCGAAGCGTTTATTGCAGTAATCATCGCCTTGTACTTCGGGCTGCTGCTCAAGTTCGAAGCTGTGCGGGTGATCATCATTCTCCTGTTTAGCCTCGTTGGAATCGCCGGCAGTTATGGTGTCGCATGGTTTGGCATTCGAGTAAATACGTTTGCAAACTCGCGCACTTCTTTCGCCAGCCTCGAAGGCAAACCTTATCCGATATATGCAATTCCGCTAAAAGCCGGGATGAGCATCGGCATGATGCTGATCAGCGTCGAGTTGTTGATCATGCTTTGCATACTGCTCTTCATTCCCGGCGCATACGCCGGGCCGTGCTTTATCGGATTCGCGATCGGCGAGTCGCTTGGCGCAGCTGCGCTTCGAATTGCCGGCGGGATCTTCACAAAGATCGCCGACATCGGCTCGGACCTGATGAAGATCGTCTTCAAGATCAAAGAAGATGATCCTCGGAATCCCGGAGTTATCGCCGACTGCACCGGCGACAACGCCGGCGATTCGGTAGGGCCTAGCGCGGACGGATTCGAAACCTACGGCGTTACCGGCGTTGCGTTGATCTCTTTCATACTCCTTGCGGTGAACGAAGCATCGGTTGGGCGCGCGTTTGAGGCGATACAGGTTCAGTTGCTGGTGTGGATATTCGTAATGCGCGTGATGATGGTAATCGCGTCGGCGCTGTCCTACTTCATCAACGAAGCGATGACAAAGGCGAAGTATAAGAACGCCGATCAGATGAACTATGAGATGCCTCTTACGCGTCTGGTCTGGATCACATCGATCGTCTCGATCGCGCTGACCTACGTGGTGTCGTGGTTCATTATTCCGGCGCTTGGGGACGGGTCGCAGTGGTGGAAGCTCTCCACGATTATTTCGTGCGGCACGCTAGCGGGCGCGGTAATCCCGGAGCTGGTCAAGGTTTTTACTTCGACAAATTCCGGTCATGTAAAGGCGGTGGTTTCTTCATCGCAGAAAGGCGGCGCCTCGCTCAATATCCTCTCGGGGTTGGTCGCTGGTAACTATTCGGCTTACTGGCTTGGAATAAGCATCGTCGGTCTGATGGCCATCGCATACGGGTTCAGTACGCTGGGGCTGGGTGCTCTGATGGTCGCGCCGGCGGTTTTCGCATTCGGACTTGTTGCGTTCGGGTTCCTTGGAATGGGACCGGTTACCATCGCTGTGGACTCTTATGGGCCGGTCACCGACAACGCGCAATCGGTCTACGAGCTGTCACTCATCGAGCAAGTGCCAAATGTAGTCGCTGACGTCAAGAAGGAGTTCAACGTTGATGTGAACTTCGACCGCGCCAAGCACATGCTGGAGGAGAACGACGGCGCCGGCAATACCTTCAAGGCAACCGCGAAGCCAGTGTTGATCGGTACTGCTGTGGTTGGCGCGACGACGATGATCTTCTCGATTATCATGGCGCTCACAAATGGTCTGACAACCAACACCGAAAGCCTCTCTCTGTTGCACGCGCCGTTCGTGCTCGGGCTCATTACCGGAGGCGCAGTTATCTACTGGTTTACCGGCGCTTCGATGCAGGCGGTTACGACCGGCGCTTATCGCGCAGTCGAATACATCAAGGCCAATATCAAACTGGAAGGCGTCGAGAAGGCGTCTGTCGAAGACAGCAAAAAGGTTGTGCAGATCTGCACTCAGTACGCCCAGAAGGGAATGTTCAACATCTTTCTGACGGTCTTCTTTTCGACGTTGGCTTTCGCGTTCGTGGAACCGTTCTTTTTTATAGGCTATCTGATTTCTATAGCGATTTTCGGACTCTACCAGGCGATCTTCATGGCCAACGCCGGGGGAGCGTGGGACAACGCGAAGAAAATCGTCGAAGTGGAACTCAAGCAAAAGGGCACGCCTCTTCACGACGCCACAGTCGTCGGAGACACGGTAGGCGATCCGTTCAAGGACACGTCATCGGTGGCTCTGAATCCAGTTATCAAATTCACCACTCTCTTTGGACTTCTGGCAGTCGAACTTGCGGTGAAGCTGACTATCGACGCAGGTCCTATGGTCAGCCATCTTTTAGCGGCTGTTTTCTTTCTGGTATCAACGATCTTTGTCTGGCGATCGTTTTACGGTATGCAAATTGGTTCTGATGAGTGAGTACGGCGTGTTCAGTGATACGCGACACGATCACGCGTCAAGATGCGGTCGTGCCAGCTTGCGAGAGTCTGACATCCGCCGTCATAATTGCCTTATTGATTTTGGAGACCACTAATGGCTGAACGAGACAAAGTTATAAAGAGCGGGCAAATAACCTTGCCGCGCATTCTGTTCCTTGCGGTAGTTGGCGGCGTCATAGTCTTCACTGTGTACGCCGGCGGAATCTTTCTGACCCTGGGTTATTGGCTAATAACGCTATCCATGTGCGGATTGCTTTTTTTGATCGCAATCGACTACGGCGTAAAGATGGAGAAGGTAAGCCTTACATCAGCCCCCGTGCAAGCGGCGGCGATGGAAACAGCGGGCGCGACTGCACCTTCGCTAAAAACCACCCAGGGTGAGATACGCCCGAAGAAAAAAACCAGCCGTCCCGCCAAGCGCAGGCGATAGATTCCCAGGGGAGATCGCCGGCGAATTTTCGTCGGCACTCCCTTCTACGGCGATTCGTAGACTTTCCTTTTGCCAAAACCGAGGTCACGGCCGAGCGCCGCTCCGAAAACCAAACCGAGAAACCCCATAACAGTTTTCCCAAGCCCGGGATCTTCTCCATACCTGTCTTTCGAATCGATTATTTGCCCAAGCCCAATGCCAACACCAAGACCGATGCCGCCGCCGATGACGCTGGTGGCGATGCGCGGCAGTTTTGTCCGCACTTCTTTGACGTCGTCCCTGGGAACTTTGATGATCTGGCGCATCACTCTAGGTACTTTCACTACGATCGAGATTGAATCAAGACCCGCATAATCCAGGGTTCCTTCGTACTTCTCACCCTGTTTGGTCTTGACGACAATGGTGGAACCGAGATCGAGAATGCGCACGTTCCTCCAATCATGAATATCGGTCTTTGCAAAGGTGAGGTTCGACAGCAACATCGTGAGGGCTAATACAGACAACGACCTCTGGCAGGTTCTCATAGGTGCTCCTTTTCAGGATCGATGAAAGCGTCGGAACGCGCGACTCGCCTCCCTCAACAAACGGGGTGCAGACTCTTCCAGAGCAACGGTGATACCAAAGTGACGACGCGTGAGAAACGACACATATGGCAGGCTTTTGTGGATGGGGTGAAGGATAATGCAGGTCACAAGCGCAGAAGATGGATTGCGACTGTCATCTTCAGGTGGCACCTGGGCTCGTTCAACGGTTGTGAGCCGCTAGACAGCTCATTGCTTGACAAGGTAAGGGCTCGGTGTAGACTAAACTCGTCGCTGTAAGGCTCACTCGAATCAATCCACCGGCGAATAAAGGCGAGCACTGCTCGGTCAGTTCTATTAACAAGGAGTCCAATCAGATGCAGCATATTGTCTCTCGCATTCGTAATTCAGCTCCGAGCATCGCTGCTTCCTTTGTGGTCATCGTGTTGTTGCTGAGCGCGTTCCAGGTATCTCAGGCGCAATCCGGCCGCCGGCCCCCGAAGCGGCCAACCTCTCCCGATCCGCTCCCACCAAAACAAGAAGAGCCGCCGATCAAACCCTCTTCCGAACAAAACCAGGCGCCAAAGATTCCGGTGAAGGTCGTTTGGGGCAACACGTTCATTGGCAGTTCATCGGTTTACTCGCGGACGGTACAAGAGGGGTGTCTGGAACGGCTATCTCAATCCGGCTCAGTCAGGGCTACAACAGCAATGGATGAAATGAATCGGAAGGAGGCGAGCGATATGGCGAAGGCCTCCAGCGATACCTACGTTCTGTGGTTTGAGCTGGAACTTGACTCTGCATACCGCGACCGCGGAGGAATGGGGAACGTGCCGCCCCAGTATCTGACAGTTCGATTCGAAGTTTACACGCCAACAACGGGCAAGACGAAGACTGGAGGTCATATTTACCAGCGGCCACAGGGACCCGGCGGGATTCCAATCCCCGGACCTCGAACAAGCGGCTCGGCGATGTACTCGCTTGGGTACGCCGGGCGTGAAATGGCTGATCGAGTGTTAGATACGCTGGGTGTGGCGCGACCGCGCTGACTTTTCTCCGCTCCAGGCTCAATGTCCTGAGCCAAGTAGTAACGAATTCATTCGTTACTTCACAGTGTGCGAATTCGCTGAACGAATAAATTCGTTACTACGTGGTGTCGTGCGACCGCGCTGACTTTCTCCGCTCCAGGTTCAACGCAACAAACTACGTGCTGGCCATCGAAAGATCTTTTGGGTAGTATCTGTTCGCTTCATTCAGAGGTAGCATAGACTTTAGTCTGTGTATGAATGCGCACAGGACACTCACTAAAGTCCATGCGACTCACTTCCGCTGATGAAATACGGCTTCGTCATAGACCATCGCAAATGCATCGGGTGCCACGCGTGCACTGTCGCCTGCAAGTCGGAGAACGAGGTGCCGCTCGGGACGTTTCGAACCTGGGTCAAGTACATTGAAAAGGGCGAATATCCTGACACGCGCCGGTTCTTCTCGGTGCTTCGCTGCAATCACTGTGACGACGCACCCTGTATAACAATCTGTCCTGTGACTGCGCTATTCAGGCGTGATGACGGGATCGTCGATTTCAACGGCGACCGCTGCATCGGCTGTAAGTCGTGCATGCAGGCGTGCCCATACGACGCGCTTTACATCAACCCAAACACAAACACTGCCGAGAAGTGCAATTTCTGCGCGCATCGAGTCGAGAAACGGCTCGAGCCAGCCTGCGTAATCGTCTGCCCGGTACAGGCAATCATATCGGGTGATATGGACGACCCAGCGTCGAGGCTCTCCCAACTTATCGCGTCCGAGCAGACTCAAGTTAGAAAGCCCGAAGCGGGCACATCTCCAAAGCTGTTCTACATCGAAACCGATCAAGCAGCATTGAGGCCAACCGAACAGACGCACACCGGCGGCTATCTTTGGTCCGAGCTGAGAATGGACCCGGTGATGGCTGACGAACAAGAGTTCGCCGCCGCAGATGCTCGCGCGAGAACAACCTACGATGTCTCCCACGAACGGCCGTGGGGTTTGAAGGTCTCTGCTTATTTGTGGACCAAGTCAATCTCTGCGGGTGCGTTTTTCCTGGCCGCGCTGGGCATCGGATTGGGATTCGTGCAAGGAGACTGGTTGTATGAGTCAGCCGCGCCCCTCGTGTCTCTAATCTTCCTTGCCGTGACCGTAGGGCTTTTGGTCTGGGATCTTAAAAGACCCGAGCGATTCCTGAGCATCTTGTTTCGCCCTCAGTGGAAATCCTGGCTGGTCATTGGAGGCTACATTCTTGTCATCTACGGTGCACTGCTGATGGCGTGGTTGATGATTCCAGGTGTCCGGTTATATCAAGCCGAAGGGCCGGTAATGCTATTAGGCGCGGTATTCGCTGCGATGTCAGCAGTGTATTCGGCATTCCTTTTTCGACAAGCGCGAGGGCGCGTCTTCTGGCACAGCACGCTGACGCCTTTGCACCTGCTTGTTCAGGCGATGGTCGCGGGAGCGTCGGTGCTAATGCTTGTGGTTGTCGCCGACTCGATCATCTCAGGAAGCAAACTGACAGGACCGGGATGGTCGTTCCTCTACTACGAATTCATCGGCGCCCTGGTCGCCAACGGCATACTGATCGCCGGTGAGCTGTTTATGCCTGAAGAGAATGTCGAGAGAGTCCGCGCAGTTCGGCTCATTACGAGGGGCATTTTCCGCAAGATGTTCTGGGGCGGCGCGGTGATCATTGGGTTGATGATCCCGTTGCTTACGCTGACCAGCAACGCCGCTGAGAACCAGATCCTGGCGATACTGACATCGGTGTCCGCGTTGGCGGGTTTGTTCCTGTGGGAACATATCTGGGTGCAAGCCGGTCAGGCCGTGCCGCTAAGTTAGATTAGCAGGCTAACGTTCCTTTGCACCTTTGCGCGAAACGCTTACTCCAGCAGTGTGCTAAATATGTCAGAAAACAAAGATTCAAATAACGAACCCGGCCAATCCTCTTCCAAATCGCGTCTCTCAAGCTATCCGCCACTCGACCGTTGGGATGACTGGGTCGAATACGACGCCAAGAGTTGGCCCAAGAAGGTCGAACGGCACTACTCTCTCGTACCGACAACATGCTTCAACTGTGAAGCGGCTTGCGGACTGCTGGCTTATGTCGATCAGGACACCGGTGAAATTCAAAAGCTCGAAGGCAATCCTCTGCATCCGGGTTCCCGCGGCCGCAACTGCGCTAAAGGGCCCGCAACAATAAATCAGATCCACGATCCCGAGCGCATACTCTTTCCACTCAAGCGAGTGGGCGCGCGTGGCGAAGGACAATGGGAACGAACTACCTGGGACGAGGTCCTCGATACGTTCGCTACTAAGGTCCGCAATGCACTTATCGAAAACCGTCGCGATGAAGTCGTCTATCACGTAGGACGACCCGGTCACGACGGTTACATCGACCGTGTTCTTCAAGCGTGGGGTGTTGATGGGCACAACTCGCACACAAACATCTGTTCGTCAGGCGCGCGGGTTGGTTACGCGCTGTGGCAAGGCGCCGATCGTCCCTCGCCGGACTACGCGAATGCGCAGTTTATTCTCCTCCTCAGCTCTCACCTCGAGACCGGGCACTATTTCAATCCACACGCGCAGAGAATCATCGAAGGCAAAATGGCGGGCGCAAAGATCGCTGTGATCGATCCTCGCTTGTCCAACACGGCGTCAGCGGCAAACTACTGGTTGTCACCGTGGCCAGGGACGGAAGCGGCGTTGTTGCTCGCCATGGCCGCTGTCATTCTGAAGGAAGACACATTCGATCGCGAGTTTGTTCGTCGTTGGGTGAACTGGGAAGAGTTCATGCGAGAAGAACGGCCGTCGCTTCCCTGCTCTTTCGAGGCGTTCATCGACGCGATCAAAGACCTCTATTCCGAGTACACGCCGGAATACGCCGCGTTGGAGTGCGGAGTCAAAGCAGAGACAATCGTCGAGGTCGCGCGCGAGATCGCTCGAGCGGGTTCGCGATTCGCGTCGCACGTATGGCGTAGCGCGGCTTCGGGCAATCTTGGCGGTTGGCAAGTAGCTCGCGCTTTATACCTTCTAAACGCGCTCACTGGAAGCATCGGCACGGAAGGCGGGGTGTCGCCCAACGTCTGGAACAAGTTTGTCGCCACTCCGTTTTCAAAACCCGCACCGCAAAAAGTCTGGAACGAAACGCTGTGGCCGCGCGAGTACCCGCTCGCCCATCACGAGATGAGCTTCCTGCTGCCTCACCTACTCAAGGATGGACGCGGTCATCTCGCCGCGTACTTCACTCGAGTCTACAACCCTGTGTGGACGAACCCGGATGGGATGAGCTGGGTCGAAGTCCTGAGAAACGAATCGATGATCGAGCTTCACGCGGCATTGACTCCGGTGTGGAGCGAGACCGCGTGGTTCGCGGATTACGTGTTGCCGATGGGCGTCGGCGCCGAACGGCACGACATAATGAGTCAGGAGACTCACTCCGCGCAGTGGATATCTTTTCGCCAGCCCGTTCAGCGGGTGCTCCGCGAAAGAAAAGGCGAGCACATCGATTTCACCTACGAAACAAACCCGGGCGAGGTATGGGAGGAAGACGAGTTTTGGATCGAGCTTTCGTGGCGCATCGACCCTACGGGCGAGCTCGGGGTGCGGCGTCATTTCGAATCGCCTTATCGCAAGGGCAAAAAGGTCACTATAAACGAGTACTATCGTTGGATCTTTGAGAACAGCGTCCCGGGTCTACCGGAGAAAGCTAAGAAGGCGGATCTCTCGCCGCTGGAATTTATGCGTCGCAATGGAGCTTTCGCGGTAAAAACAAACATCTACGACCAACACGAAAGTCGATTGACCGACTTCGAGCTCGAGGGGACTCGCGTTGATGATCAGTCTCGAGTGGTGAAACCGACCGCGACCGGCGAGCAAAACATCGGCGTGATGATTGATGGTCAACCGATTCGTGGTTTCAACACGCCTTCGCGAAAGCTTGAGTTCTATTCAAAGACGATGGCCGACTGGAAGTGGCCCGAGCACACGCTGCCCGCCTACATTCGGAGCCACGTCAACTGGCGCGACCTCGATCAGTCAGCCGGGGATTATATTCTAGTTCCGACATTCAGGCTGCCGACTCTCATTCATACGCGATCGGGAAACGCGAAGTGGCTTTACGAGATTTCGCACACGAATCCGCTGTGGGTGAATCCCAAAGACGCGTCGAAGCTTGGCTTTAAGACTGGCGATCTCGCGCGTGTTAGCACGGAGATCGGCTACTTCGTAGTTCGGGTGTGGGCAACCGAAGGCATCAGGCCGGGCGTTGTCGCGTGCTCACATCATCTGGGTCGCTGGCGATTAAAGAATGACCAGGGCACAGACCGATGGGCATCCGCGCTTGTCGATCTTGATGAGATGGGCGACGGTCGTTGGCGGCTGCGTCAGCTCGAAGGCGTCAAGCCGTTCAAGAGCGACGATCCCGACTCGGAGCGGATCTTCTGGCAAGAAGGCGGTGTGCATCAGAACCTCACCTTCCCTGTTCATCCAGATCCTGTGAGCGGAATGCACTGCTGGCATCAACGAGTTCGTGTTGAGCGCGCTCAGTCCGACGACAAGTACGGAGACGTTGTCGTTGATACAAAAGCGTCTCACGAAGTTTATCGGAAGTGGCTGGAGATGACGCGCCCGGCACCTGGTCCCGGAGGCTTGCGCCGCCCACGGTGGTTTTCACGACCGGTGAGGCCAGTTGATGACGCTTACCTAATCACGGATGAGTAAGCGTTCGACCAATAGTGGATTGGTGGTGAAAAGCCGGATATGCCTTAAATGATCGCTGCGTGGTAGGCCAAAAAAGGAGAGATCAACGATGCCACAGAACATAATGTTTGCAACATTCATCTTCGGTGCGGTGTTGCTGCTTTGGGCCTTCATCAGCGTAGGTCTCAAACTCTTTGGGGCCGAATCGTCCCGAGAGGGTGGTCGTAGAGCACGGCAGCTTGCGAGGGCTGCGGGCGCGATATTCGTCGGGGTCGCCTTGTGGCCCACCAATGGCGGCGGCGGCACCGCGCCAACTCAGACTTCTGCTGATAAGTCCAAGGCGGTGTTTCCTGCGGGGATCATCTCCGACGATGAAGATTCTGTTCAGGTTCTAGACGTTTCTCCGGAACCTGGGACTTATCTGCGTAGAGGAGAGCCGCGCGTCTTTAAAATGAAAATCGCGTACAACCTGGAGTCTGCAGATGTCGCTTTTCTCTCAATGAGCATTGCGCAGAGTCGCGAGCGTGGAGGCTGTACGCACCTTCCTGATGCGACGATAGTCGAGGTAGAGCGAGGAAGGCATATCGTGGACATTGACCTCGAATGGACGGGCGATACTGGCGCGAAGTCCAAAGGGCTTATTGATATGAAGGGCTATCTTCGTTTCGTGCCCATGTTCTGGCGGAGCGCATCCGGTCGTCGAGGCGAGAGGATTCGTGTATTCGAAGGGTACGAAAAAGTCTGCATGCGCTTTGGCCCGTAGATCGACTAGTAGCACATCGGTCGAACAGGTCGGTGGACGATGCGTATCTAATCAATGAATGTACCGTTACGGGTGATACTCGTACAACGACTTGCCTCTGTTCGTCCTCTACACAGCGACGATCCGATGGAGTACTATTCGATCAGCCAACTTCACGTGACAGGAGGACCGCTATGTCGACAGAGGCAATCACAATACAGGTGGACAGCGAAGCGGCCCGGGCATTTAACAAAGCACCAGCCGAAGAGCAGAGAAAGATGGAGGCCTTAGTGAGCCTTTGGTTGAAAGAGATCGCCGCGGCTGAGACGCGCCCTCTGAAAGAGGTGATGGACGAAATCGGTCAGGAGGCCCAACGAAGAGGGATGACCTCAGAGATGTTGGACTCCCTGCTGAAGGACGAGTAGCGTGAGGTTTGTTTTCGACACGAACACAATCGTCAGCGGATTGCTCTTACCCGACTCCAAACCTCGACAGGCAATCGACCGGGCACTGGATCGAGGCAAGATTCTGATCTCGATACAGACGCTGCTGGAATTGAGCGAAGTAGTATCGCGCGAGAGTTTGACATGTACATACCTGAAGAGAAGCGAAAGGAATTCGTGGTAGCTTTAGTCAAGCACGCAGAGTTTTTGGAGGTCAACGAGAAGATTGCTGATTGCCGCGATACAAAAGATAACAAATTTCTGGAGCTAGCGGTTTGTGGCAATGCCGATTGCATCATAAGCGGAGACGGTGACCTGTTGGTGCTACAGCCGTTTCGTGGCATTTCTATCCTCCAACCTGGAGAATTCCTAAGGCAGTATTAGTTGGGCAGTGTGCGTGCAGTTATCGACGGCTACTTATTATTTCGAGTACGGGCAACCGAAGGCATCCGGCTGGGCGTTGTCGCGTGCTCACAGCATCTGGGTGGCAGCGTTAAAAGAATGATCAAGGCACTGACCGACGGGCATCCGCGCTGGTCGGTCTGGATTGCTTGGCCCCTTGCAGTCGTCGGTTTTATCGTTTATTTGAAACGAAAACTCAACGTACTTTCAACCCTTACAGGCTTTCCCTCAACAATTGTTGGCCTGAAGGTCCACGCGTAAGCGGCGTGCTCAACAAGATCCCTGACGGCTTCAGGACCCTTGATAAAGGTCACATCATCGACGTCACCTTGTTCCGAGACCTCGATCGACACAATCGCGAGACCAGTCGCCGATGAGCCGTCAGCCTGCTGAAAGATTGGTATTAGTTTAGAAAGCGCCCTTGTCCTCATAAAGTGTTCGCTCCTCGTGATGGGTGCTGGGTAAGTAGCGGGAGGTAGTGGCGCTATATCTCCCATGACTATAACTCCGGTCAAGTGTCCGAGTCTCTCCGCATTGATCGGTATCACCCCCAGGTCTAATCGGCTCGACTGCCACCCGACCATAGCCGCGGTGGAACCAATTAGGCTGAGTACTGCCGCCGCTATTCGAGCCTTGGCTCCGGTCCACTTGTCTCTGATCGCTTGCAACCCAACCGGACAGTTTGCGGTGATGATCGTGCCGTCTCTTCGACGATAGAACCTTGCGCACAGACGCCCTTCGTTACGTAAGATCAACAACTCGGCTTCTTCTCTCGTCATCGCCGAAAGGTTGTAGACATTTTGGCTACATTGCGGACAAAACCGAACTCGGTCCGTCCCATACATCCACTTCCATTCCGCGTTGCAGGGCGCGGCAATGCGAATCTTGTTGAGCGATGCACGCTTCATTTTGATCTCTGTTCCAAGAACGACAGGAATCCGCGGTCTTGCTTGCCGATTCGATTAGACACCAGTGCTGAGCGTTAGTTCCTTGAAGTTCGCGATTCGAAAAAGACATAACCAAGCCCAAGTGGCTCGTACCCTCATCAACTGCCAGGAGAGTTCAGGTTCAGTTTGTCGAACTCTTAGAGCTCTGGTTAGCGCGTCATTGGGATGCGTCAGTCCCATCAGTCCGTACAACTCGCTCAGCCACAATTATTCTTGATAGACTGTTCAGCCGACAGATAGACTGGGACGCAACAGCGGCCAACGTCTCAATCGAGGTTCAGGGATGCTAAACAGCGCCGGAAGACGTACGATAATCCGTACAGCCAACATTCTCATCGTCGCGGCCCTGGCAATTCACGCTGGATCCTCGTTCGTTCACACTAAAGCCTCGAAAACGAACGTCACCCGTAGCAGTGAGCTGCGCTTAGTCCGAGAGAAGACAGACGCGCAATCTCTGGCCGCCCCGCTTGCAACAGTGCCTGATGATGTTAACTGGGATAACAGATTCCCGCGGCCCGGGGTGGAAAGCCTGCAGACTGTAACAAGCGTAATGGCGGTGGCTGCGAGCGGCGAGAAGGTCTTCGTCGGTGGCGTTTTCAATAGAGCAGGTGGAATTGATGCGAACGGCCTGGCCGTTTGGGACGGGACGACCTGGTCCAGTGTTGGCGGCGGCCTCGGAAACGACACCTTTGCGGTTGAGGTCCGCGCGATCGCCGTAAAAGGTAATGATGTATATGTAGGAGGAGAGTTCACAACCGCCGATGGAATTGTAGTAAACAATATCGCGAAGTGGGACGGTACTAAGTGGTCCGCGCTCGGCAGCGGCATCCCGCTCGGTTGTTTTAGCTGTCGTCCGGCCGTAACTGCCATCCTGGTAAGTGGGAATGATGTCTACGTGGGGGGAAACTTTTCGACTGCCGGAGGAATCAGCGCGAACAATATAGCTAAGTGGGATGGCACAAGCTGGTCTGCGTTGGGTCCCGGAGTCGGCGAAGTGTTTTATGCGCCTGTTTCCGCATTGGCTCTCGTTGGGAATGACTTGTATGTGGGAGGGGGCTTTGGAATCGCTAAGTGGAACGGTACAACCTGGTCCTCTGTCGGACAGGACCTGAGTGGAAGAGTCTCCGCACTTATTGTGAACGGAAGCGATCTCTATGTAGGGGGTTCGCTCACTTACCTGAAATCCAACAGATTTGAGCTTGCTCATTTTGCAAGATGGGATGGCGCAGCGTGGTCGGTTCCGAGCGTTGATGTTAATGGCCTGGTGCTTTCACTGGCAGTCATCGGCAATGACGTCTATGCCGGTGGCGCTTTTGCTTTAGCCGGCGAGACAAGAGTCAATAGTGTTGCCAGGTGGAACGGTTCGGCGTGGTCCGCCCTTGGTAATGGGGTCCGGTATGACTTTGATGACCGCGTGATGCAGGTTTATTCTCTGACCGCAATCGGAGACAAACTCTATGTCGGTGGCGACTTCAGCCTCGCCGGCAATCTCGCAGCCGGTCGCCTCGGAAAGTGGGACGGCGCCGGCTGGTCTGTATTGGGCAAGGGTGTTAACGGCGGGGTTAATACAATCGCACTGAGTGGAGCTGATGTATATTTGGGTGGACCGGAGCAAGCCGAGGGATTGATTGTCAACCACATTGCAAGATGGAACGGCGCTAATTGGTCAGGTCTGGGCGGCGGCTTGAATCTCCCCGCAAAAGCTTTGGCTGTGGGCGGGAGCAATCTCTATGCCGGCGGCGACTTTACCAAAGCCGGCGCGTTGAGCTTGAACCATATCGCCAAATGGGACGGCGTGGGCTGGTCCGCAATGGGCGACGGTCTAAATGGCTCCGTGTCCTCAGTCGCCGTGGCCGGCAACGACTTGTACGCCGGTGGAACGTTCGACATTGCGGGAGAGATGAAAGTCAACGGCATAGCCAGATGGGACGGCTCAGCGTGGTTTCGACTCGGTTCTGGAGTCAGCGGATGCGTTGGCTTCAATTGTAAGCCGATCGTACAGGCGATAGCGGTTGATCGGAACGATGTTTATGTAGGCGGTAGTTTCTCGTTCGCGGGCTCGGAACAGGTCAATGGAATTGCGAGGTGGGATGGCTCCAACTGGAATCAGCTCGGGCCCGGGATGAATGGCCCTGTAAACGCCATAGCGATATATGAAGGGGATGTCTACGCGGGAGGCTCGTTCACCAGGGCCGGTGAGGTGAACACAGTGGGAATCGCTCGATGGGACGGTCACGCGTGGTCTGCTGTCCAAAGCGGGCTAGATGGACCGGTTTTTGGCTTGGCGACAAACGGCACTGACCTGTACGTGACCGGTATATTCCATGTGCCAGGCGCTCCAGAATCCAGGAACATCGCCAAATGGAATGGCCGCGGATGGTCCGCGCTGGGCACCGGAATCAGTTTCGGCCAATTTCAGGGCAGCGGGTCAACCATAGCTTGTAACGATCGCGAGGTCTATGTCGCTGGCGCCTTCTCCATCGCAGGCGGAAAGGCTTCGACCGGTTTTGCTCGGTGGAGCATTCCCCCTAGTCAATCGACAGGACCCGTCGTAGTCGCCGCTTCGACCAAAGGCAAGAAGCTGTTCGTCACCGGAAGCAATTTCGATAACGGCGCAGTCATATTAATCAATGGACTGAAGCAGAAGACCGCAAACGATGCCGATAACCCTCAATCAAGGTTGATCGCTAAGAAGGCCGGTAAGAAGATCAACATCGGCGACAAGATTCAGGTCAAGAATAACGACGGGAGCCTGTCACAAGATTTCATTTTTACGGGTCAATGAAGCGCGGCAATCCTAAACGCAAACCACGTTGGAGCTCTGCGCTTTTTTTAAGCAAACCGATTACGACAAATCAGTGGAAGGGGTCAGGCGAACATGAGGCTGACCCCCAGTCCTGCTGCTCCGAACTCGTTCAACTATCCAGAACTCTGAGCGGAGTTGTAAACATCCTTTCGTTTCAGCCTCGGTTTGGCTGGTCTAGTAGTACCGCCTTGCGGGTGCCTCGCCCCTCCTAGTCGGGCGTCGCTGTTCGAAGGCTGGTTCCTCTTCTCGGAAGTACGCGTCAACATCCGGATCGCTGCTGGTCGCCTCTTCGCCACGCTTATCCGCGCATCGGATGACGTATTGTTCTGATACGTAGAACGACCTTCGGCCGGTTGATCCATACCTTTCAGGCGTAGCCACCACCTCAAAGCGAATGGCATCACCAGCCCCAGCAAACGCAACGTTGCCGTTCCTGTCGAGGAGCCTTATCTTGAATTGGTAACCGTTTTTGCTTGCGCTGTTCTCATACATGACGCCCGATGCTACTAGGTCTTGCATGCTTCCAAAGGTCCGACCGCCTCCGACGGTGTTTCTGTACGTGGATTCGGCGGTTGCCAGTGTACGAAGGCGTCCTATGGCGCTGGCCTCGTTGGCCGCCATGCGGGCCATCAGCAGGTTTGGAATCGCAATGGCGGCGATGATAGCGAAGGGGACTATGGTGAGAACAGCAAACGAGTTGGTGACTATTCCCCCAATCGCAACGCCCTTCCCTCCGTAGACGTGCGGCTCTCGATTAGCCTTGAGCACGGCTCGGATTCCAAGGACTAACCCAACGAGCGAGCCTATTATCAGAACTCCAACTGTGAATATGCCGAGGATTCCAAGCACAAGCGAGGCCGTAGCCAGTCCGCTGCGAAGCGCCGGGCCTTGTGCGTAAGGCGAAGCTTCCGCACCGCCTGTCGCCCGATAGCTCGGTAGTGCTGGAACGGCCTGGAACGGCTGCTGCGGTTGATAGGAGTCGCCACCGCCAGAGCCAGGAGCAGCCGCCCAGCTGAATGAGGCCGGACTGGCGTCTCCTTCTGCTCCCCACGCAATCGGCGCCTTGCAGCGCCGGCACTCAGCCATTCCGGCAAAGTTTATCAGGCCACAGTGCGGGCATCTATTCTTCGTCATCTTGCGTGTTACCTTTTTCGCTTTATTGGAGTCGGGCGGGAGCTACAATGAGTATATTTCGACGCTATGCGGAGTCAACACTATTGCTACACTCTGTTGCTAACAGAATTAGATGGGTGGTAGTGATACGTCGCCGTACCCGATTGGCCAGAGTCGGGCATCAGGATGCGGTCTGTGTTATCTCAACCCTGTAACAACAATCATCGTGCGGACTGCGCCGCGGCGGCATCCCTCTTAGGCAAAGCGAACGGCAATCGGTCTGGCGTGATCCGCACCCCAGTTGTGAACTTAAGCGGATATTTGCCCCCGCTTGGAAAAGTCAACTCCACAAAATACGCTGTGAAACCTTCCGCGGGCGCAGCAACCCGAGCACGATACAGCCCTTCTTTTTCAGCCGTCAGCGGCGCGCTCTTGTACGATGCGCCAATCGTATCGAGCCTGAAGTCTCGGGCTTTCGCATTGGTCGCCTGCCACACCTTAACTTCCGCCGGCTGGTCTTTCGTCTGCACGGTAATCGAGCCGTCCTTTTCAAACTTCCAGTTGAATCGCGGTCGCGCTTTTACGTTTACGATCGACTCAAAGAACGCATAGAGGGTTTCGCGTACGTCTGAATTGCGCAAATCGTGTTTGGTATTCGGAATGTAGCGCAGGTTCTTCTCTCCCACTAAGTCGTCAAAATAGAACTGCGACGAATCAGGCAAAAAGTACTGATCACCCGTCGAGTTCATAATCAACTTGGGAATACGCAACCGGTCACGGTAAGAGTAAGGATCTTCGATCTTCATCAGCGCGGTGTATTGCGGCGTGCCGGCCCACGAATGCAGATTGACGTAATCCCCGATAGCCGGCGCCCAAAATCCATAAGCACGGTAATGATGTTCCATTGACTTCTCGTTGTTGAGAACATCAATCACCATCGGTACAATCGCCACCACGCGGTCATCAACGGCAGCAGTAGTCCAGGTAGTCCAGCCTCGTTTTGAACCGCCGGCTACGACGAAGCGATCAACCTTCACGTTGCCGCGCTCTGCGCCGCCACAAAAGGTCGTGACCGCGTCCATCGCTCGCACCGCGGCCTTGGTCATCGGCAGGCGCAACGGCCAGGTTTCATCGCCCGTCTTCAAATACTTCTCCCAGGTGTAGGCGATAATCTCATCTTCCGTCCTCCGCTTGCCTTCTTCTTTGAAGATTAGCGGTTCATTCGGCACCATGCGGAGATCGGCGACCACCGACTGCGTGCCAACCGCCATACCAGCTAAAGACGCGTCGGCGCTCGCCGGCATCTTGCTGCCATTCGAGCCGCCGTTGATGTAAAGAAAACCGGTAGCCGTCCCCACCTTGTCCGGCTGAATGATGGTTAACCAGTGCATCCAGAGCGGCCGGTCTACTTCTTCGGGCAAACGCCACTGTTGTGAAGTCAGTTCCAACACGTATGCGGTGTACCCTTCTCCCTTAGTCGTGTTGACCAGCTTGTAGCCGTAATTCGGATCGGGCTTGTAGACATACCGGTCGAGGGCGGTCTGCTTGCGAGCGTCGCGCTCGCGCTGTCCGGCATAACTGGAGCCCGCCACAAGTAGAGCCAGCGCCAGCACTGACAAACATCGTATTAGCGGCATTCGAATTCGATTTATCACGGCAAACTCCTCCTGCTCAGCCAATTTGTTTTGGATACTCCTAATTTTCCTGAATGATGATTGCGACACCAGGCGCCGGTGATTCTATCATCGCCATAGCGCCATCGTGAAACGAGACTCAGTTTTGCCATTCTCAAGACGGTCCCGTGCCCATACGGGTTGATCGTGGTGGAACGCATAGGGCGTCGGTAAACCTCGTTTTGACAAGCTTGCGTTTGGATTGATCGGCTAGTGCAGCACTCACTGCCAGGGTGATTTAGCAACGATGATCGTGATACTCTTCAAGAACCAAAGCGCCGGGTATTAGAATGCGACTTCCAGTAATGCACTGTCCTGCTGACGATTCACTGTGACTTGGAGGTGCTCATGAGGATGAAAGTGAATGGGATACTCACGAAGAGTCGAAGCAAAATCTCATGTTTTGCCATAATCGTTCTGCTAGTTGCGACGCTGAGCGCTCACTCAGTATCCGCCACCACGTATATCTCTGCGGAGCCGATTCCCAGTCGGGATGTTGTGGGACAAAATGCTCTCGCTATGATCCTGAGTGTGGGCTATCCAAACCTGGAGCTTTGGAGCAATCGACTTCTAAATGACTGCCACATCGTACAAAACGTGATCGATGCGCTGACTTCCAATGGCGCAATTTCCACAGTAAATGCGGGCAATACCAGGGTCCGTGTTGCTGCGGGAGGCTTCGAGGGAATAACCGATCCGTCCTATGTGTTTACTGTCCAGGACTCAGGGCCTGACGCGGTGAGTGCGGCAGATGTCAACGTACTCGATAATGCTCTTGGTTATGTTTTGAACCAAAGTGGAACCGCTCACTTCAGCCCCGATAACGCCAGGGCGTATGATTTCTCCCTTGATTTTGCGGTCGTGACATTTGGAGGCACTTTGACGGGCGTGCAGGCAAAGGGGTTTTTCGATTATTTAGGCACCATAGATCCGGCTCTTTGGAATGGTCAGTTCGCCGGTTTTACGCAGATCGACTTTCTGGGTTCACCGACGAACAATTCCATGTTGTTTCTCAAACCTGCAACAACCAAACAGCAGTTTATTAGTGGCCTCTCCGCTGCTGCCAGCACTACTCCGGGGGCAACATATTTTCCACTCAACAACAATGGGTCACCGACGACCGCCAAAGCCGGCATTTCTTTTCCTGGTAATGACTGGATCGCCTTTCCCAATGGTGACCAATATCTAGCGAGGTTGACTAACGCTTCGCCACAGTTACTAAGTGAGCTTGCTGCGTTACGCCAACGGCATCTTCAGGCCGTCGCCAATCTCTTAAATGCTATCGAAAGGAACAAGGTGACCCTCTACCTCAACATTCAGTTCAGGTGTGCGACGCACTGAGGGAATACCGAGGCGACGTTCATCACAGAAGATACTGATGAGCACCCTACGAAGCGAATTGAAGGCCTCTTCAGGAGAAGTAAGCGAAGTATGCGAATGAAAACAATAGATTACAAAAGACTCGGGTTCGTAATGTTGTTCGCCATCGGAATTGTCGCCATCAGCGCCTCAAGACCGGTTGGCGCCAGCCGCCAAACAGACGTCAAGGTCCCCTCGTACTCAATGAAGTTTGGCGCCTTTGTCGCGCAGTTCGATTCCGCCGGTACATTCAAACTGGAGGGCTCTGGCTGGCCCGCAATGAAAGGCAATTGGAAAACCAAGGGTGATGAGATCGAGCTGTTGATGACCGGCGGGCCTAAAGGTTGTGAAGGAGCCGGTCGCTATCGCATCCGCGTAGACGGTAAACACGTCAGCTTCGAGCTCATATCGGATGAATGCACCGCGCGAAGAATGATCATCGACCAAAGCACCTGGGTGCCTGCCGATGAGGTTAAAACCATTCCCCCACGGCGTATCGTTAGAACAGCCGGCGCGCGCGCCCCCTCACGCGACGCAAGTGCCGCGAAGACTGCGACAGGGAGTTGGCCCTCTTTCCGCGGACAACAGGCTTCAGGTATAGCTGAACACCAAAATCTCCCTGACCGCTGGGACGGTACGAAGGGCGAGAATATTCTCTGGCGCACGCCGATTCCCGGGCTCGCTCATTCAAGCCCTGTCGTCTGGGGGAACCAAATCTTCGTCACAAGCGCTTCCAGCAGTGACCCCAAGGCGACTTTCCGCCCTGGTCTGTATGGCGACGGCGATGCATCAAAAGATCGCTCAGCGCATCGATGGATGATTTACGCGCTCGACAAACAAACCGGCAAGGTCCTCTGGGAGCGTGTCGCTCATCAGGGCGTTCCGATCGAAAAGCGACACATCAAATCAACCTATGCCAATTCGACTCCCGCAACCGATGGTCGCAAAGTCGTAGCTTGGTTCGGGTCGCAAGGTGTTTATGCCTACGATGTCAGCGGACGCCTTCTCTGGAAAGTCGATCTGGGCCGGCTCGATCTGGGGGCATACGACATCCCGACGTACGAATGGGGCCCAGCCAGTTCGCCGATCATCTGGAACAATCTGGTCATCCTACAGTGCGACACCCAGAGTGATTCGTTTATTTTGGCCCTCGATGCTGATACCGGCAAAACGGTCTGGAAAACCGAGCGCGATGAGCTGCCGTCGTGGGGCACGCCGACCGTTGCGATCACATCGGCCGGGCCGGTGCTGGTTACTAACGCGTCCAACTACATCCGGGGTTATGACCCTCGCACCGGAAAGGAGCTGTGGCGGCTCGGTGGGAGTTCAAAGATCACGGCACCCACGCCGGTGCTTGCGGATGACCTGTTCGTGGTCGCCAGTGGCCGGGGACCCGAACGTCCGATTTTTGTGGTCAAGGCGGTCGCTCGCGGCGACCTTACATTGCCCGAGGGCAAGTCGAGTAGTGAGGCGATCGAGTGGAGCCGTACGGGCCGTGGACCCTACATGCCGACTCCGCTAATCTATAACGGCATTGTTTATGTGCTTAACAACAATGGTCTGCTCGACGCGTACAATTTGAGGACCGGCGAGGAAGTCTATCGTCAGAGACTGCCGGTGGTCGGAAGCGGCTTTAGCGCATCGCCCGTAGCAGCTGACGGTAAGATATACCTCTCAAACGAAGACGGAGAGATGCTGGTCATTGCCGCGGGGCAGAAATTTGCTCACATAGCAACGAACTCGATGGGAGAGATGCTGATGGCCACGCCGGCCTTGTCGGATGGCGTGATGTACGTGCGTTCATCGGCGAGTCTGTTCGCGGTCGGACGGAAGCACTGAATGTTCGGAGACAACGCCCGATGACCACTGACGTCACTCAGCACGCGATGCACCGTGTCAAAACCAACTGAACCGAATCGAGACCTATATGCCGGAGGAGTTGAGTCGCAGCGCCAGAAAAGTTCAAGAAGCATTATCGCGCCTTGGTAAAGACTTTGAGGTGGTTGAGCTTCCTTCCACTACCAGGACCGCGATTGACGCAGCCACCGCAATCGGTTGCTCGGTTGAGCAGATAGCTAAGTCCATTCTGTTCAGAACGGTCAACGATAAAAAGCCAGTGATGGTGATTGCAAGCGGCACAAATCGAGTAAATGAGTCTAAACTCGCTGAGTTTGTCGGCGAGCCTGTTGAAAAAGCTGACGCAGATTATGTGCGAGAAAAGACAGGATTCGTAATCGGCGGCGTACCACCAATCGGCCACGCACAACACATTTGTACAGTCATTGATGAAGACTTACTGGCGTTAGGAGAGTTGTGGGCCGCGGCAGGAACTCCGAAGTCGGTGTTTAAGCTTAGCCCTACTAGTCTTTTGGAAATGACTGCGGGAACTGTGACGTCTATTAAGTAGGCGGGAGGGCACGACATTGTCGATGCCCTCGACACTCTGATGCCAGTGATATTTCCTTGGGCGCTTACAATCCGCAATGACAGAAGGGGTTACTTATGAAAGAGTACAAAATCACAGGCGGCGGGGGCGCCCAGCTCCACGTCGTTGAAACTGGAAACTCTGGCGGTCGCCCGCTGTTGTTCATCCACGGCTTTTCGCAGTGTTGGCTTGCCTGGAGCCGGCAGATCAACTCGGCCTTAGCCGGCGACTACCGAATTGTAGCAATGGACCTGCGCGGACATGGTCTTTCAGACAAGCCTCGCGAGGGCTACGACGACTCAAAACTGTGGGCCGATGACGTCAATGCAGTCATCCAGTCATTAAGCCTGGATCATCCGCTTCTCTGCGGGTGGTCGTATGGTTCGCTGGTCATCCTCGACTATATCCGGCATTACACCGAAGAACAGATTGCCGGGTCCCAATTTGTGGGTGGAATCACAAAGCTTGGGAGCGATGAGGCGATGTCAGTTATCACTCCTGAGTTTCTCAGCCTCGCGCCTGGCTTCTTTTCCAATGACGTAGGAGAAAGCGTACGCAGCTTGGAGTCGCTGTTGGGATTGTGCTTTACACAACAACCGACAGCCGAAGAGCTCTACCTGATGCTCGGGTGGAATCTGTCCGTTCCGCCGTATGTTCGTCAGGCGCTGTTCTCGCGCTCGTTCGACAACGACGATATCCTGCCGAAGATCGGCAAACCTGTGTTGATTACTCATGGTGAGAGTGATGCGATTGTTAGTCCTGTCGCCGCCGATCAGCACAAAGCGGGCATCTCTCACGCGCAACTGCATATGATGGCTAGTGCCGGGCACGCACCTTTCTGGGATGATGCGGCAGGGTTCAACGAGCGGCTGAAAGCGTTTGCTGAAAGTCTCTAGTGGAATGGCGCACTCGTCAACCATGCCACCGTATGCGTTCAGTGCGCGCGACGCCCTGATCATTATTGTCCGCGCGGGCCTCACCACAGCGATAATTGACGGGCTCTTCTCCGGCGTCCTCAGTGTGACGGTGTACGGTTCGACTTTCTCGCGTTTATTTCAGGGTGTCGCGGCCACCGTCGTGGGCAACTCAGCCTTTACCGGTGGAGTTCGCACAGTCGCGCTGGGAGTGCTCATGCATTGCGGCGTCGCATTTGGATGGTCCGCAGTATTCGTCCTGATGGTCTGGCGTTGGGGCTTGATAAGAGAAGTTCTAGCCTCCCGGTTCGGCGCATTCAAGTTGGCCGTTGTGTACGGACCGGCGATTTGGTTGGTGATGTCGCTGCTGGTGATTCCGATCTTGGTACACAGGGCGCCAACCATTTCCATCCGGTGGTGGGTTCAGTTTCTCGGCCACTTTCCATTCGTCGGCTTACCGATTGTCGCATCCGTGCGCGCCGGGATTAGACGGTCCGAGAGCCAACCAGCACATGAATGATCGAGCTAAAGAAAAAGAGAAGAAGCCCCTTTGGGACTGCCCTGCGTGTGGACAGCGGTTTGTCACCCGCAACATGTCGCATTCCTGTGGTCATCACGATGTTGATGAACACTTCGTGGATAAGCACCCGCAGATTCGCGACCTCTTCGAGGCGCTACTGCAAGCAGTCCGCCAAATCGGTCCCGTACATGTTTATGCGCAGAAGACCAGGATCGTATTCCAAACTCGCGGCCGGTTTGTAGCGGTCACACCTCGCAAGAGCCACCTGGGCGGACACATTTGGCTTAAACGGCCTCGGAGCCATCGCGTAATCCACAGAATCGACTCTCTTCTCGACCGCGACTTCATTCACAACTTCCGTATCAAGCGATTCGAGGACCTGGATGAGGAGTTTTGTGATCTACTTCGCGAGGCCTACTCAGTAGGAAGACAAGAGTTTTCTGCGCGATGAGCCCGCGGAACAGCTAATAAAGATCAAACGTGGACGGGGTGCAACCGCGTAGCGGTGCCCTCTCGATAGCTTGGATGGTTAGGGATACCCAGGGCCGCGTAGCTGTTACCTATCGATCCTTGCAAATCCATTCTGGACGCAGGTACCGCTACGCGGCCCAGAGTGTCCCGAATCACGCAAACTATCGAGAGGACACCGCTACGCGGTTATCCTCTGTGGCGTTGTTTAGTCTTTTCGCCGCGCAGCACGCGACGATCCAACTAGCGGTTTTTTCGGTAGTGCGGTATTAGGACCCCACGGCCTTTTTCCCTGATTCGTTGACGAAACCACCGGCAGTGCGTTACTAGTCTTAAGCAGCAACTCTCACCGCGTTGTTTGTATGATGACGCGCGGCTAGACCTAAGAAGGAGAATCTCGTGACCATTATGTCCCCCGAAATGGAAGCACTCAAGACCCGTCTTAAAGCGACCTGGATGGCCGGAGACTACGGTCATTTCGCGACGTATCTCGAGCCGGGCGCGTTGGACTTTCTTTCCCGGCTCGCAGTCGAGCCCAAGACAAAGATGCTGGATGTGGGCTGTGGGGCGGGTCAAATCGCAATTCCGGCCGCCCGCGCTGGAGTTCGCGTTACGGGCATCGATATCGCAGCCAATTCGATTGAACAAGCGCGAGCGCGTGCTACGGCAGAGGGCCTGGATGTACGTTTCGACGAAGGTGATGCCGAAATGCTTCCTTATGAGGATGGCGCGTTTGATTTGGTAGTGAGCTTGATTGGCGCGATGTTCGCCCCGCGTCCCGAACGCGTTGCTTCCGAATTGCTGCGCGTGTGCCGGCCCGGTGGCCGAATCGTGATGGCGAATTGGACACCCGAAGGCCACGTTGGCCAAATGTTCAAGATCATCGGCAAGCACGTCCCGCCGCCGCCGTTGATGGCCTCGCCGCTGAAGTGGGGCGACGAGGCAACCGCCCGCGAACGCCTCGCTGACGGTAGTGCTAAGGTTGAAACCACAAAGCGTCTCTATCCGATGGTTTATCCATTCCCGCCGGCGGATGTGGTTGAGTTCTTCCGCGTCTACTATGGCCCGACTAATCGCGCATTCGCAGCGCTCGATGAAAACGGACAGAATGCATTGCGGACCGACCTGGAGCAATTGTGGACAGCCAATAATCAGGCGGCCGACTGCTCGACGCACGTCGAAGCTGAATACCTTGAGGTAGAAGCGATCCGCAACTGAACAATGGCCATAGAACTAGAAGCTGTACGCCCTATCGAAGTGCCTGAAGTACGAGAGGCACGTGACCGGATCGCCGGAACAATTCTGCGAACGCCGCTGGTCCGTCTTGAGCTGGGACCAGGCTTTCCGGACATTCGACTCAAGCTGGAGAACCTGCAGCCGATCAACGCTTACAAGCTACGGGGCGCTGCCAACGCAGTAGCGTTGCTGTCAGAGTCCGAGCGAAAGCGGGGCGTGTGGACGATCAGCGCCGGAAACGCTGGGCAAGGTGTCGCTTACGCTGCTCGACAAGCGGGTGTCCCCTGCTCGGTCGTGGTAATTGAGACAGCTCCGGAATCGAAGATCGAACGGATGCGTGCGCTTGGCGCGAAGCTTGTACCAGTCCCCTACGAGGTTGCGTGGAAGGCTCTCGAGGAACGTTCGTTTGACGGAGTCGAAGGAACCTTCGTGCACCCCTTCGACGATCATAACTTTATTACCGGTCACGCGACGATGGGGCTCGAGATTCTGGAAGACGCCCCGGACACCGCTGCGGTCATCGCGGCCATTGGAGGCGGCGGACTTATAACCGGGGTTGGAAGCGTGCTCAAGGCCCTTAACCCCGAGATCAAAGTGTTTGGTTCTGAGCCGGAAACGGCGTCACCCGCTGCGCTCTCTTTCGCAAAGGGGTCTCCGCAAGTCTTCAAAGACTGGGAGGCATCGTTTGTGGACGGCGCCGGCGGTCAGAGCCTTTTCCCAAGGATGTGGGAAAGGATGAAACCGGTAATGGACGGCTGCATTGTTGTCAGCCTGGAGGAGACCAGGAAGGCCATGCGCTTAATGGCGGAAAAGACTCGTGTAATTGCGGAAGGTGCCGGCGCTCTCTCCCTCGCCGCGGCATTGACGGGAAAAGCCGGCCAGGGTCCCATCGTTGCGATTGTCTCCGGCGGCAATGTCGATCTCAAAAAATTCTGCGAAATCATAGGCTCGTAAGTCGCCCACGAGTTTACATTCAACCTGAGTGTAGTCATCATTCCGTTGATTCATTGTGACCAGTGTCTCAGATGAAACGAAACCGCTCAGCAGATCATTCCTGAGTGAGAGGTGACCTCTGTTGTGTTACCTGACGCGAATTATGTTGAGTTACTTAGAAACAACACTGAACGTGAGCCGGAGGCGAAATCAAATGAACAGAAAAATGTTTCCAGTTGTGATACTGGTATTGGTGTTGCTCTCGCCGCATTCGGTCATCGCCTGGAACGCTACCGGGCACAAGCTGGTTGCTCGAATCGCATGGGAACAAATGAATGACACCGCCAGGCGCAACGTAATTGCAATCCTGAGAGGCGCGCCTGCCGATGCCTGTCTTCTGGATCCGCCACTGGGGGGTGCAGATGGCGAGCGCGAACTATTTGTTCGAACCAGTATATGGCCCGACATAGTACGCCCCGACGACCGACAGGCACCCGATACTCGCCCGTGTACGCGCTTCCACCACAGGGATTGGCACTTTATCAATTTCTTCTGGAAAGGAATCTCGGGAGAGACAAACGCCAACCGCCCGCGAGAGCTTACCGCTCAGGAGCTAAAGTCCATACAACGGCCCGATGTGAACGCAGTGATATTGCTCAGCTTTTTCCAACCGTTGGTTGCCTGCGACAAGCCTCAGTGCGGCACCAGCTTGGAGGGCCGCGCTATCACGTTGGCCTGGATTCTCCACCTGGTGGGTGACATCCACCAGCCGCTACATACCAGCGCGAGAGTTACTGCTGCAGCGCCTCAGGGAGATCAGGGTGGGAATTTATGCAAGCTGGCACAATCTAGCCGATTTTCGTTACACGGCTTTTGGGATGGCATCGTGGACATCCAGATGCCTCGACCGCAGAATGAGACCGAGTCGGCTTATCTCGAGCGGATTTCTCGTTTGATTATGCAGAAGCATCCGAGGTCGGGAATGAGCAGTCGTTTGCAGCCCTTCGATTTCGACGCGTGGTCACGCGAAGGCTTTGAGACGACCAAGCGGGTGGTCTATCCGAGAACTCTACAGTGCGGCGAAACACGGAATCCGAGTGCCACCTACAGAGGAAACGCGTTTTCGACCGCCGAGGAGGCAATCGCGCTGGGCGGTTACAGGCTGGGAGAGTTAATGAATCACCTGTTTGGGACATAACTGAACATACGAGGGCAAATCAAGCAGTGAGATTCGTGGCGAACATGGGCTAGTCTAATTCATTTACGCGGAGGCAATCATCGATGATCATCGGTCTGGCGTCCCCTGGTGTCGCCTCAACCCTTGATGAGGGAATAGAAAAGATCAAGCGTCTTCTCTCTGAAGCTTCAAGGAAAGGCGCCGAGATCGTGTGTTTCCCGGAAGCCTATCTTCCCGGTTTGCGGGGCCAGGATTTTGAAGTTTTACCATGGGATCAGTCGCTGCAGGAGCGCGCTCTCGGGGAGGTTGCGCGATTATCGCGATCGTTTGCGGTAGCCACTATCCTGGGTATGGAAAGGCTCACATCCCAGGGCCGTCAAATTGTTTCGTTTGTGATAGACACCCACGGCGAGATTCAGGGGTACCAAACCAAGAACCAGCTCGATCCAACAGAAGATCGGTTCTATGTTCCAGGCGATACTCGACGACTCTTTGAAATTAACGGCGTCAAGTTTGGCGTAGCGATTTGTCACGAAGGCTTTCGCTATCCTGAGACTGTGAGATGGTCAGCTGTACGAGGCGCTAAGATTGTCTTTCATCCTCACTGCACCGGAAGTGATCGAGAAGGCGTTGGTCGCGATGAATGGGGTGCCAACGGTTGTCCTTACTACGAGAAAGCCATGATTTTGCGAAGCATAGAAAACACGGTCTATTTTGCGAGCGTCAATTATGCGTTCCGTTTCCAGGAATCTGCGACCAGTCTCATCGCGCCGTCAGGCAAATGCCAGGCATACTTGCCCTATGGACAGGAGGGAGTGCTGGTGGAGGCGATTAATATCGACAAGGCGACCGGCTTAA
>DASRIZ010000085.1:0-10542 GCA_035649735.1 Blastocatellia bacterium
GCTTTTGACTGAGAGTGTGTTGTTGGCGATGCTCGGTGGGGCGGTTGGGGTGCTATTTGCCTACCTGGGAAAGGATACCCTTTTGAGCCTTCGTCCCTGGGGAGGAAGCGAGCTGGTGCTCGATCTACGAATCGATCTTCGGGTCCTCGCCTTTACGATGGTGGTTTCACTGTTGACCGGCATTCTTTTTGGACTGGCGCCCGCGCTGCGAGCCACGCGAGTTGACTTGAGCCCGGCGCTCAAAGACAACGCGCGAAGTCTGGCATCCGCAGCCCGCCCGCTCTTAACTAAGGCGCTCATCGTGGTTCAGGTGTCGCTCTCTCTTGTGTTGATGATTGGAGCGGCGCTCTTCGTGCGCACGCTGACCAATCTCGAAGCGGTCGATGTCGGGTTTAATCGCGAGAACCTCTTGCTATTCAGAGTTGATCCGCGGCTCAGCGGTTATCAAAGCGCTCGGATTCCCGATCTTTATCGACGTATGACCGAGCGCATCGAGGCGGTGCCTGGTGTGCGGTCAGCGACCATGTCGCGCCATCCTTTGTTGAGCGGCAGCGCCCGTAACTCAAACATCACCGTCCAGGGCGACGCCAACCAGTCCGACGAGCCCGTTTATTCCAACACAGTTGCCGCGAACTTTCTCGAGACTATGGAGATGCCGCTGCTACTCGGTCGCGGACTTTCCATCCACGATGATGCGCGCGCGCCAAAGGTAGCGGTAATCAATCAGGCGATGGCGCGAAAGTACTTTGGCGACACAAATCCGATCGGACGTCGTTTCGGCTTCGGAGGGCGGCCCGAGAACGCCGGACAGATCGAAATTGTCGGGGTGGTCAGGGATGCAAAGTACACCGGCTTGCGACAAGACATTCCGCCGACCGCGTACACTTCATACTTACAAGAGACTCCTGGCCAGATAACCTTTGAGGTGCGAACAGCCGGTGATGCCGGGGCAATGGCCGCGTCGATCCGGGACGCGGTGCGGGAGGTCGATAGCAACCTGCCGTTGTTCGACGTCAAGACACAGAGTCAGCAAGCGGCTGAGTCGTTGATGCAGGAGCGTCTCTTCGCAACTCTTTCGAGCTTCTTTGGTGTGCTCGCAATGCTACTCGCCTGCGTGGGACTCTACGGTGTGATGTCCTACGGAGTGACCCGGCGGACAAATGAAATTGGTATCAGGATGGCGCTCGGTGCGACTTCGCCTCGGGTGATGCGTATGGTGATGCGCGAAACGATGCTGATGGTAGGTATCGGCGTGACAATCGGATTAGGAACGGCGATGGCAGTCACTCGTTTGATTGTGACGATGCTGTATGGCCTGGCTCCGACTGATCCGGTGACGATCTCGATCGCCGTAGTTTTGATGATCGCCGTTGCAGCGGTTGCAGGATACATTCCGGCGCGAAGGGCGTCTCGAGTCGATCCGATGATAGCGTTGAGATACGAGTGAGCGAGAACATGCGATCTTATGAACGGTCACCCTCATAGTTAGCCAGACTCTTCGCCCAAAGACCTGCGGCCGCCACTGCTATCAAGCAACCAACCCCGCCTGTCAGGACCGAGAGCGTCGCGCCAATCAGCGCTGCCACCGCACCTGCTTCGAACTCTCCGAGCTGCGGTCCTCCCATAAAGAAAACCATGTTGACCGAAGTCATACGTCCGCGGAGATAGTCGGGGGTGACTAATTGCCGGATCGTCTGACGCAGAACCGTGCTGACGGTGTCCGCGGCTCCGGTGACAGCGAGCATCAGCAGCGAAAGCCAGAACCATCGCGACAATGCGAACGCAACCGTCGCCGCGCCGAAGATCGCGACCGAGATCAGTACCGCCCTGCCCTGCTTGCGCATAACACCCACACGCGCCATAGCGAGCCCGCTGATAATCGAACCTGCGCCGGGGGCTGCGGCCAGTAAGCCGAGCCCACCGGCTCCGACTTTCAGAATCTCAGCGGCAAAGATCGGCAATAGTGCGGTCGCAGATGCAAAAAATGTTGCAACGAAATCGAGCATCATCGTCTGGACGATGATCGGAGTGCGCCAAACGAACCGCAATCCTTCGCGAAGGGCGGCGAGGTTCATCTCGGCCGGCGGCTGATCACCTTCGATCCGGCGTCTTGGTCTCATAAGAACCAGAGCGACAATTACCGCTACGAACGAAGCGGCATTCAGACCATAGATCAGCGCTGGACCGCGGACCTTTAGCAGCAAGCCGGCGATCGCCGGACCGACGATCATCGCTGAATTGAACACCAGGATTCCGAGACTCACGGCGTTTTGGAAGTCTTTCTGCGGTACGAGCGTGGGAAGCATCGCCTGGCGCGCCGGGTTGTCGAACGCAATCGCCGCCGAGGAGATCGCAGTGAGCAAATAAATCGGCCAGACGCTGGTGAGTCCCGAAGCAGTCAGAGCCGCAAGCAACCCAGCGCTGATCAACATCACCACCTGGGTGACGAGCATCAACCGCTTCCGGTCCATCGCATCAGCGACCACTCCACCGGCAAGCGAACAAACGATGATGGGTACTACGCGCACTAGTCCAACACCGCCCAACGCTAGCGGAGACTTAGTTAGCAAGTAGACGTGCCAGTTGATTGCCACGA
Source organism: Blastocatellia bacterium (assembly GCA_035649735.1). Lineage (GTDB taxonomy): Bacteria > Acidobacteriota > Blastocatellia > UBA7656 > UBA7656 > Onstottus_A. Next base: position 2,597 of record DASRIZ010000085.1, read on the forward strand.
GTTGCATCTGCGATCCGGTTACCGAGATTAGCATGCCTATCCACAGCAACCGGAAATCGCGATGCCGTAGCGCCGGGAATGAAGACCTTTTGGGTTTGTTGGATGTTTCTCCGTTCGCTAGCGGAGAAGGCTCGCCCAATGACATGGGCGTAATAATTCCACGGTTGCGTAGGGTAGCGCCACTAAGCTGAGGCTTCGCGCAAAGCCGCAAAGGACCGCAAAGCCGCAGCGCAGGGTGAATGCGAAGCAAGCAGCGTCAATCGCACTTCGATCGCTTGTAACGAAAATCCATAGCTTTGTTGACACCCTTTTCCGCGCCTTCGATTCGAGCGCCCAGCGAATCCGCGGATTCGCGGCGGTAGATTATGCGTTGTGGAAAATCGTGCTCCGGGTTTTCGAATACGGCTTCGTTGTCTGTGCCCTTGACGAGTTTGAAGACCGTTGGCTTTGCGCCCATCCCGAGCGCTACGATGTAAGCAATCTGACCGCTGGCTTCGCGAATCTGAACGTGCTCGGTATGCACGGTCTTGCCACCCGCAACCGTGCGGCTCATCCCGATCATCGATTTACCAGCAGGCTTCATCCAGGTCTCTTCAGTGCGCTCTTTACCGTCATCCATAACCCAGCAGCCGGAAATCCACTCAAGCTGCTCTACGCCGGTCTTTTGCCCGGCCCGCGATAACGTCACTACCGATGCCGCAATCAAAACACACAAGGCCACACGCTTAGGCATACTTTTCTCCTCGTTACATAGGATAACCGATGCGAACTTTGTCGGACTGCTTGAAGCGGTGGCAGCTTAGCCTAAGAGTGGCGTGGTGTATTGTAAAAAAAAGACAGTTATGAAGCGGCGATAAATAACTCTGACATCGCGTTTTGCTCAGCGAAATATGAAGTCGGCGCAATCCCCGCAATCGCGGTGAACTCTTTTATGAAATGCGATTGATCGTAGTAACCACAGTCGAGCGCAATTTGCACCCAGTCCCGGCCCGTCCCCTTGTGCTCCAGCATCTTGAATACCTGTTGGAACCGAACGATCCGGCATAGCGTCTTGGGCGTCAATCCAACTCGCGCGTTGAAAGTCCGGTCCAGCCTTCGCAAACCTATTCCCATGTTTCTTGCAAGGCTCTCAACAGAGACGCATCCGGCGAACCGCTGTATCAAACCGATGGCGTGCAAAACTCCATCGTCGGGCCGGCGAAAGTTCTTTAGACGTTCAAGCAGAATCATTTCCACTTGACGCACGCTTGCGGCGGCAGTCGAAGCATCGGCGATTCTGGAGTGAAGCTCGCGAGTGATCGCCCCCCAGACTGCATCCAAAGCGATTACCTGACCCGAAATCTCGTGCTGAGGAAATTCAAGAAACGGATATGCGCCTCCCGGCCAAAACCTCACCCCAAGCACACGCACTCTTCCCGTCGGCTTGATCATAAGATGACTTCTCATCTGGCCAACCACCAACGCCAGCGGCTGTCGTTCCGCCGTCCCATCTGGGTTGTGCTGATCAAAGGGGTCCGCCAGGTGAAAAACAACTTCGGTGCACCCATCGGGGAGAATTCGCTCCGGCTCGGACGAAGACGCCGCTGCGCTCTCGAGCACCCAAAAACATTTGACGAGCCTGACGAGAGCTTCGGCTGGACGGAATTCCTCGTATCGCATGAAGTTCGACAATGATTCAAGCTGAGGACATTTCTGTCAAGCAGCGTCCTGGAAGCACAGGCTCGTTGTCTATCATCTATCATCTCGATCCAGCTCGCTGGATACCGAGGGTCGACCTCGACTTTGTAAGCTATGCCCTTATACAATCCGCTGCTTGAGGTCATATCGCCGGAGGATGAGGCCATGCCACTGCAAGTGAACGAATCGACGATCAATGTGCTCAAAACTGGTGCTCGCGACTCCGCAAGGACGAGGCGCGTTTGGATCGGAGTTTTTTCGGGCGTCCTGACGTTTCTGATCATTAGTTCCTACGCATTCACGCAACAACCCGCGCAGGATCGAACGGAGCGATTTCGAAAGATGTCCGTCGATGCCGAAGCGCGCGGTCTGGCCGAACCGTACAAGGGGATCACTACAAGCGGACAGCCAACGCCCGGCCTGTTTGCAATTCGCTCGACGGGCGTTTCGACTCAACCGGTGCAAAAAGCGGCAACCGCTTTTCTCGCGGCATTGACGCTTGATCAGCGCACAAAAGCAATGTTCGCAGTCGACGACCCGGAATGGCGCAAGTGGATGAATCAGCATTTCTACATACGACAGGGCGTGAGTTTTAAGGAGATGAGCGACGCCCAGCGAGAATCGGCGTTCGGTTTGTTGCGCTCATCGCTCAGCGCTAAAGGCTTGAAGCTGACGCGGGACATCATGCGGCTCAATCACACTTTGGGCGAGCTGAACGGCAATGATTTCGAGCAATATGGCGAATGGCTTTACAACATTACTGTGATGGGGACGCCTTCGGCTAAGGACCCCTGGGGCTGGCAATTGGATGGGCATCACGTCATCGTCAATTACTTTGTGCTGGGAGATCAGGTTGTAATGACACCCTTCTTCGCCGGTTCCGAGCCGGTGACCGCGACCTCCGGAAAATTCAAGGGCACCACAATTCTTCAGGACGAGCAGAACAACGGACTTGCGATGATCAACACTCTGAAAGAGGAGCTTCGCAAGAAAGCGATCATCCAGGTTTCCAAGACGGGCAACAACAACCTGACTGAAGCCTTCAAGGACAATGTTGTTCTGGATTACGCCGGCATTCGCGCGGCGGAACTCTCAAAACAAGAGCGAAAACAGTTGCTCGATCTGATAGCGCTCTACGTCGAAAACATGGACGACGGACACGCGCGGATTAAGATGGATGAGATTCGCAGCCACCTGGACAACACTTGGTTCGCATGGATCGGCGGCACGGAACCAACAAGCGTGTTCTATTATCGCATTCACAGCCCGGTGATCCTGATCGAGTTTGATCATCAACTGCCGGCCAATCTTAGACCGGCGGGTACGGGGCCGCGGGTCCCGAATCGCGAACACATTCACACTGTGGTTCGCACGCCAAACGGAAACGATTACGGCAAAGATCTACTGCGGCAGCACTATCAGCAGCACAAGCATGGGTCGTAAATGACCACTGGACCGAGCAAACGCCGGTGAACTCGGGAACATCAGTCTTATGGAGTCTTTGAACGGTGATTGAGCAAGCTGAGGTTGTAAGCCGACCAAAAAAGATCCCGCCTTTGCGACGCTTCCTCCTGGTCGTGTTTATTGTGGGGACGGCAGGCGCCGCGGTGGACCTTTATCTGCTGGAACATTTTGAGGACAAGAAGCAGTTGATCCCGCTAGGTCTTCTAGCGCTGTCGGCGATTATCCTGATCTGGCACGTCATCCATCGAGGCCGCGCAAGCGTAAGAGTGTTTCAGGTCGTGATGATGCTGTTTGTTATTGCGGGTTTGACCGGGCTGGTGCTGCATTATCTGGGCAGTGCCGAATTTCAGATGGAGGTCAACCCGGACCTCAGCGGGATGGAGTTGTTTTTGAAAGCAATCCGGGCCAAAGCGCCGCCTGCGCTGGGTCCCGGCGCGATGATCAATTTAGGGCTACTGGGTTTGGCTTACGCCTATCGGCATCCGATTTTAGGTGGAAAGCGAGCTGAATAACCCTAGATTAAAGGAGCAATGATGAATCGAAGAAAACCGTTTTGGCTTGGGGCAGCTGTCGCGTTTGCACTTTTGATGAGCTTCTCGTTTAACGTTGACGGCCAGGTGGGAAAATCGCTCGGTCTTGTTGACGCGAATACCGTCTCTGAGAAAGACCTGCTGTCGTTTCCGTCGATGACACCGGCCATCGCGAAGGGTCTAATGGAAAGACGACCCTTTGCAAGTATCGTGGATCTCAACGCGTTTCTACTCAGCCAGGCGCTCACGCCGCAACAAGCAACTGAGTTCTATCGGAAGGCCTTTGTACATATCAATCTCAATACGGCGAGCCGCGACGAGATCGTGCTGATTCCCGGTGCAGGCAACAAAATGGCACACGAGTTCGACGAGTACCGGCCGTGGAGAAGCTTCGCCCAATTCGACAAAGAGATCGGCAAATACGTCGGTCCGGCGGAAACGGCCAGACTTGCTCAGTACTGCTTTATTCCGATCAATCTGAATACGGCGAGCGACGAGCAAATTCTCAGCATTCCGGGTTTGGGACCTAAGATGCTGCGCGAGTTCAAGGAGTACCGCCCGTACAAGACGATCGAGCAGTTTCGAAAAGAGATCGGTAAGTACGTGGGACCGAAGGAAGTCGCGCGACTAGAGCGATACGTTACGATCCAGTGATGAGGAATTGCGGATTGCGGATTGCCGATTGGCGATTTGCGATTGCCGATTAGGATTGTTGACGATGAGCTAGCTTGCTGTGTTCATCGTTCATCGCTGGAATTCGCAATCGGAAATCGCAAATCGGCAATCGGCAATTCTTTGACTGTGGAGCCTTCGTGGGTATACGTTCAATACAGTAACGCACCAAGGAGGGTTTCAACTTGAAGAAGAGAGTTTTCTCACTCGCACTCGCTTGCCTGATCATCTCGTCTGTAGCTTCGGCTGCACAAACGAAGCGACGTATTCCGCCAAAACGCACGACTGTCTCTTCAACTTCTTTTGAAGAAAAACGCCAGGCCGAAATTCGAGCCGGCCGACAACAGATCGCGTCCCAGATAAAAGGCTTAACTCAGTTTCTGTTCCTTTTCGGCAATATCTCCAAGGGCATCGAAACTGCCGAACAGGTGAACCGAAATCGCGAGCAAACCTCGGTCGGTATGCCGCCGGACCGCGTCGAACAGAGTAAGGCAAAGCTAAAGGAGAGCATCCGGACCGTTCGGATCGGTCTCGATCAATTGGAGTCCAGCTTCCGATTAAACGGGGTGCTTCAGACCTACTACCCAAACATTGCGGGGGTAGCAAAGCTTGCTCAAACAGCCGAGGCTCAAGCAGCGGCTAACACCTTTGATCAATCGGGACGGACGTTGATCGCAGCGGTCAACAAACTTGCAGATGCGTTGGTAGCTTTGCGGTGAGCTCGACGAACAGAGCCATCAATGGGGGGTCACTGGGCGTCGCTGGACCCATTGATCAAAGCCTTCTGAGCCGACGCCCAATTCAAAAGATGAGCGCGGTAGGCGTCGGTTCGTTTCGCTTCGGATGACGAAAGATCGCGCGACTCCTCTGCGTCCGAACACGCGTCGTACAACTTCGACCGTCCAGACTCCAACTCGTAAATATACTTCCAACACCCGTCGCGCATGCCCATCAGGCTAAGAGAGTAGTCGGTATAGAACAGCGCGACGTTTGATCTTCCATCGAGCGCCGCGAGTCCTTGATGCCCGTCAGGCTTTGGCAAACCGAGCAGATCGAGAATTGTCGGAGCAGTGTCGATCAGACTAATGGGCCGCGTGATTCGCGTTTGCTGCCTCATCAAACCCGGCGCGGCGATCAGATAGGGGACGCGAATATTCTCCTCGTAAAGAAAAAGTGAGTGCCCATAATTGCCGTCGTGCTGACCAAAAGCCTCACCGTGATCGCCAAAGATTACAAACAACGTACGCTGATCGAGGCCGCGTTCACGCAGACCTTCGATCAAAGCACCCAGCGACTCGTCAGCATAATGCAGCGCGTTTAGATAGCGATCCGACTCAGTTCTTTCGATGAACGGTCCAGGCCCGGGCGTTTCATACGGATGATGCCCGGCAATCGGCAAATATGTAAGAAAGAACCGCTCGCCGCGTGAGAGCGTATCGATCCACGCGAGTGCTCGACGCACAGTCGAAGGCTCATCCACGCCAAAGCTCGATTCACGATTCCCGCCGATGGTTCCCGCGTCCTCCAGAACCTCAAAGCCTCGGTCGTTAACAACCTCCTCCATCCCTAAATACATAAATCGGCCCGAGTGAAAAAGCGCCGTTCGGTAGCCTTTATCTCTGAGCGCGGCCGCAATCGACGGAGTCGTGATGCGCGCGTAGCTCTCCGCTTTGGTGTCCATCGCCGGATAACGCGAGCAAAGTACCGCAAACAAGCCCTTGATGCTTTCTGGATAAACCGAATAAGCGTTGTCGAAGATGAGCGATGTGGCGGCGAGCTCAGACAAGTTGGGCATTGGGTCGACCGCAGCTCCGTACGGTCTCAAATACCGGGCACCAGCCGATTCAAGCACGATCAAAACCACGTTGCGCCCCGACGCGCCGGCGCGCAAATTTGAAATATCTTCGGCAAGCGAACTGGCGTCGATCGGAGTGGTTCGCCAATCCACCGCCGGTTCGGGATTGGCGGCTCCAGCGGTTATGCGCGGCATCATCGTGGTGGCCAATGCGGTGACTGCGTTGCGACCCATACCGGCAGTGTCGACGCGGGCGGTTGCCAGCGGTCCCAGCACAATTACAATCAGCGAAGCAAGAGTTGCAGCAGAGACTCCAATCGCTCGGTGAGTCCGCCATTCAAAGCGCCGATCTGCCCATCGCAGCAGCAGTGGCAGCACAACGCCGGCCGCCGCGACCAACATCATCAGCCATATGTTTTCGGCGGTTGCGTGATGTCTGATCGAATCTGAAAGCGCGCCGCGAGTTGCTCCCAGCATCGGCCACGTTAGCGGCGACGAGAGCACCCGCGCTACCGGAACATTGATCGCCACGTACAGGACTGCGATTCCGTAGACAGCCCAGCCGGTCGCGCGAATCCTGGTTGTCCGCTCGAGCAATTGATCCACTAGCCAGAACGCGAAGGCAATGAGCGCGTCCTGCCAAAAGTATGCAAGCAGTTCCCATCCCGACAACCGAATCGGCCGTCCGGCGAGCATCGCCAGCTTGGCAATAACAAGCACGCCAAATAATGCTAGCGCTTTCATCGCTTCACCAGGTTTAGACGTTTCAACAGCAACCACGAAACGACCGCGCTCGAGCCGCGTCGCCGCCAGATCCAATCGTGAACAAGCAGGGCCGGCGCCGGAGGTTTTTCGTAGAGCAACTGACGATCGCCAACAAACGCCAAAGGGATCACCAGCAAATCGCAATCACACGGCGTTTCGGGCTCAAAACATTGGTTGACGAACTCCTGTGAGCCGGGGCGGGGATCAGAAGGAGAAGAAGGCAGAAGGCAGAACGCAGAAGGCAGCTTTCTGCTTTCCGTCTCCGGCCCTCTGCCTTCCGCCTTCTGCCGTCCGCTTACTGTCTCCTGCCTTCTGCCCTCTGCTTTCTGCCTTCTGCCTTCTGCTTTCTGATTTCTGCCCTCTGCTTTCTGCCTTCGGCTTTCTGCCTTCTGCCTTCTGCCTTCTGCCTCCGATTCAGAGGAAAGATACTCCCGGGCAACTGCGAGGTTGCTTTCGCTCTGGTCGATTAGCACAAGCTTCGATTCCGGAAGCAGCCGGCGAAGGATCAACGCCGTTCTTGGAAACAGCCCGCCGCCAACGATCGCGATCTTACTCAATTCCGGCAGCTCGACTAACAACCTGCGAAATGCGCGCTCGTGACGCCACAGAACGAAACGTTGAAGCGCCGAGAACCGCAGGACAACACGCTCCAACGAACACAGGTTCACAACTTCCAACCATCGCAGCACGGCCGGCCACCGACTCGCGTTCGAATTCGAAGCTCGGTGCCCAGGCAGCTCCCTCCAACTCGCAGCTGGCCGCGCATGATGCTCGACGTGATACCCGTCGTTGAAGAAGCAGAGGTTGTAGAGCCGGCCGTAGTGGCTCGTCGTGCCATGCGCATGCTCGAAATGACCCTGCAGGAAGCAGAGTCCCAAGCCGGCGAGATATCCAGGGAGATACACGAGCAGGAAAAAGACTGGCGCCAGGGCTGCCATCACGGCCCACAGCGCGAAGACAACCAGAAACTCAATCGCCAGCAAGGGCGTCCATCGGGCGTTCCGCGCGAAGGCGGACCGATCCGCTCCAGCGTGATGGCGTAA
>DASRIZ010000086.1:0-15831 GCA_035649735.1 Blastocatellia bacterium
AGCGTCCAAGGCTTCGAATAGTCTTGCTTGGTCTCGATAGTTAGATCGGCGGAGTCGCTCCATTAATATGCAGCAGACAAGACCGGCAAAAGAGGCGGAAATACCTACCAACGACAGAACGCGCCTCAATGATGGCGTTGCGTTGGCATCGAGAGCAAACTTGTAGAGTCCTACGTTCAGAGCACCAAAGACAGCGGTGACCTGAATGATATGACCAACCCAACTGGTGACCTCGGACATTCTTATCTTCAGAATCTCAAGCTGGATGGCCTGCTTTGCTGACAGCCGCGGTTCTCCTTGTTGTGCATCTTGAGAGACAGACTTCTTACTGGAGTTTTCCGGATGTCTGGCCTTCATTGTCTGGTCTCGTTGCGGTTCATTGATGACAGTCTCGAGGCATAACGTCAGCGTCACCGGGCCGCGCGTTGATACGAGCGCAATGCAAGCAACAGGACCGAATAATAAGAAACGAACTCGCGCGGCTCCGGTGCACGCAGAGTTATACGCGGCGACGATAACGCACAATCAAATCTCAGGTATGGAGAGGCCACGACAGATCTTCTTCGCGAGCTTGTTGGAAATCTCCGCGTGTCGAGGTACTGCTTCGACCTCCCCCGTAGTTGGGTTACACCAAAGGGAATGTTCGCGGCCTTCTCGTTTGAGATAGCAGCCGTGCCTGCGCAGGTGTCTCAGCAAAGAGCCACGCTTCATTGCAAAACAACCGTCTCTCGAATGGCATCTTTGGGGACCCCGCGCAGCGCATCTTCCCGACGATCTTCAAGGATCAATTCAATGGCCCCTGCGAGATTCTTGCGACATTCTTCCAGGGTACGGCCCTGTCCATTAGCGCCGGGGATCTCCGGGCAATATGCTATGAACCACTCTTCGTCTTGCTCTATGATTGCCGTGAATTCATTATGCATAACAACCTCGTACTTTCCTTTCCGCTAGTCTAAGTCATTCCGACATTCAAGTCATTAGCCTGGTTAAGAGCGCATGACGAAGTGCCGCTCGGCCGCGAGCGGCGAACGCGATGTTCACTCGACCTGGACCCGCGACCGCTCGTCGGCTGCAGCGGCTGGTTAGGCCGCCGCAAATCATCGCCGGTATATCAACAGCCCGTCTTCGCTCGCCGCTAAAAAAATGTTGCGACCGTTCACTGTAAGACTCTCCGCGTACCCGCCTGGCAGGGCCTGGATGCCAATGAGCACTGGCTGGCTCGGCTTGCTCGCGTCGACTACAGCCACGCCACCCTCGGGGCCAGCCAGAATCACGACAGCGCTCCCCTGCACAGCGAGCGGCATTCCCGTGCCGCCTGAAATCTGGATCTCGAGCCGACCGACCGCTCGCGGTTTGCTGGTGTCGCGCAGATCGATCACCACCAGCACTCCTCGTTCGGGCGATTTCGCATCGGCGCACGCGATGTACACGGTTCTACCGTCCTCCGACAGGGCCACGTACGGCGCAGCGCCCGGTGCGATCGAAGGGAGCGTGCCGAGAACTCTCGGGCGCTTCCAATCCTGCACGTCAATGATGGTCAGCGCGCCACCCGGATGTGCAGCCACGAGTTGGTTGGCGCGCATGACCAGTTTGCTCACGGGCTGACTCAACTCGACCACGGCCAGCGTTCGCGGCCGGCCGGAGTCTTGAAGGCCCACGATTTCCACACCGCCTCGCGCGCGGCCGTTCGCAGGCGCCTCATACCCAAGGGCGACATGCGTGGACGTCAGCACACTGGAGTGCACCCGGCCACGAGGGGTGAACGTCGCGAGCAGGCGCGGCTGTGCTGGAACGCTCACGTCCACGAGCTGCGACGCGCGCGTTTCGTAGCTGACGAAGGCCCGACCGCCCTTCGCCGCGACGACCATGTTGAACTGGAATTCCTTGGGTTCGAACGACGGGATGCCTTTGTAACGCCCGACCCGTCGTGGTGCGGCTGGATTCGACACGTCATAGAGGATCAAGTCGCTCATCGACGTGACGATGGCCAGCTCGCGCTCAACCAGCACGTCGGACGCGAAACCGCCCTCGAACTCGTAACGGCCGAGTAGTCGGGGCGTGCGGGGTACGGACACGTCGAGGATCGGGGACGGTCCGTTGTCACCGGACACGTAGAGCCGATCGCCGACCAGCGCCATCCCTAGTCCGGCCGCCCAAAGGTCGCGCTGCTGATAGATGTGCACGATGGTCGGAGCACGCGGGTTGGACACGTCAAAGGTCGCGAGCAGCCCGCCGGCCTTGAAGCTCGCGTACACAACCTCACCCACCACCATCAGATCGACGGGGATCGCCAACTCGGTGGTGAGGGCCTCGCCCAGGAGCTCGAGGTCCCCGGTTTCCGGCATGCGGTAGATCGCCAGACCGGTCGGTTTGCCGAACGCGCTCTCGGGCTGCAGCAGATAGACCAGATCACCGCGGACCTCGACATCCTTGTACGGCTTTCCCTCGGGAAGAAACAACGTGCGCTCGAGGCGCGGCTGAGCGGGTTGACGCGTGTCGATGACGATCAGCCGGCTGCGTGGGGTGTCGGCCGTACGCCGCAGCAGCACGAACAGGTGGCCGGCGGCGTAAGCCATGCCGCCGTACTCGCCGCTCACGCGCACGCCCAGATCGACGGTGGCCACGCGTTTCGGTCGAGCCGGGTCGCTGGCGAGGTCAAGAACCTCGACCGTCACAGTCGAACCGGCGGAGGTCTGTTCCCCGTTGAGGATCAAGTACCCGTAATCGCCGGCCAGCTCGAATCCGTCACTCGCCGTGCGCGCGAACTCAGGCGCGTCGGTGACCCAGACCGGGCGGGCGGGGTCTGCGACATTCGCGATGCCGAGTGGCTCGTTGTAGCCCGTGAGGTACAGGTAGGGATGACGTAAAGCCATGCGCACGCGAGGGCGGTTGAACTCGACGGCGCCGACCTCACGCAGATGGGCCGGGTCGCGTGCGTCGAGCACACGCAGGATGCCGCGCTCGAGTGCATACAGATAGCGCGCGTCCGCTTTGACGTCGTAAACCGCGGAGATGCGGCCTCGACCGATCGCGGTTAGCCCAGGCGCCGCAACTGGCGACTGGGCGACCGCGACCGTAAATGCCAGCCCGACGGCGAGTGCGTATTTCATAGGACTGCACGAACTCTTCTGCGAACTAACAACCGAGCACGAACCCGCGAGCGCTGCGAAATGGTACACGGCTAGCGGGCTAACGTCCCGCGTAACCGGGCGCGCGAAGCACTAAAGGAACCATGCGATACTCGCTTCGCGCGCTCCGGTTGACGCGATTGTTAGGCGCAGGTCAACCGGATTTTTTCACTGCCCTTTATTGGTCAATCCGCTCGTAGCCACCAAGCACACTTGAATTTGGTTTATAGTAATGTCCTGCTGACCACATTATTCCATCTTCAAGAATTACCGTTTCTACGTTGAGAACCGCTTTATTCAACCCGGCAAGTTGAAACTTCCTGAGAGCTAGAAAATCCTTTATCAATTTCAACTGCTGAGCAGAGAGTATGAAGTTGACTTTATCGCCAGGCTCTAGTCCTAAAGGTGAACTCTGCTTTACACGCTCTGCGGTTGCTTTGGGATGTATACCAAGGCTGAGTTGGTTGTAAACCATCATCGGGCCATTGACTTCTGTTTCCGGGAATTGTATTGAAAGGCCAAGGTGAGTGATCTGCTTATCAGATTTGTTCTTGAGAGTAAGTTGAAGGCTCTCTAACCACTCTTCCTCTTGCCCTCCGCTGCTTTTGGCTACAGCCTTGGCGCTGAATTCATACGACTCCCTGCGCGCCTTCGTGAAGCCGTTCGACACGAGCCTCTCGAGGGGAGCAATCTTCACATTCTTCACGGTCAGGTTGGTAATCTCATAAGGCTCTTTTTCGTACCTCACCCTCTCGACCGTCTTTTTGTCCGAAGGCTGCATTTTATCCGGCACCAGAAAATTACCTAGCTGCCATTGAGACCCATCTTCAAAACCTACGGAGGGGATTCGGATAATCGCCCAATTCATTTCCGCCAGTGAAGTCTTTGACATTGCCAGACGACTCTTAATTTCTTTCAAGTCCTTTGCACTTAGCCTGATAGTGTGCGACCCGCCAGCAGCCAGAGAAAATGGCTCAACGAAGGTTGCCGCCTCGCCTGAGGCTCTGAGGTCTACACCTAAAGCGAAATTGTAAAAGGTTCCCACGGACGTGTCAGGATTTCCTGGGCGAGGGAAGCCAATTGAAATTGAAAGGTAAGTGATCAGCTTGTCGGATTTGTTCTTGATGGTGAATTCGAGATTTTCGATCCAATCTTCCTCTTGTCCTCCGCCCTGCCCAATCACTGATTTGGCGCTGAACTTCTGATGTGGAACTATGCTAACGTTTCTTACGGCAAGATTATCAATCTCGACTGGCTCATTAGGGTATATCTCTCTTTCAATACTCCTTTCGTCTGAGTGCTGTAATGATATTTGGAACAAGTTCAAAAGAGTTTTTCGCTGCTTTGGCAGAGCAGGTGCAATCGTTTCACTTATTGTGCAAATCAACATTGACAGAGCCATTAAATAGAGAAGCTTAATGTAAGGCTTTGTCATATTGCCTCCTTTATCATCAAACGGCTATCCTTCTGCGCCTAACGATTGGGATGACCGGGCCGCGCACGTAATATTCAGGGAACAATGCGAGGCTCGCCTGCGCGGCTCCGGTCGATCCCGGAGTTAGGCATCTTCTCGAATAAGACGCCGAGCTCGTATTTCTCCACGGTTACAGAATTTGCAATTGCAAAACGGCTCTTTGCCTTTTGCACCTGGATAGTAGCGCCAGCCCGTTAATTGCGGAGCCAAGTAGGTCCTTGTGATTTCTTTGGGCATGATTCTCCTCGGAATGATCACCTCTAACCCCATGGGATCGGTGTGATTGAGGACCGCCGCGGCCGCTTCGGACGCTGTCATCTCTAACTTTTCGCCGTTGTATTTGCCGATTAAGACTGACTCACTATTGGGAATGCTAAACTGCACGCAGATTAATGTCCTGACACCTCTTCTCTTTAGCTCTCTGGCCCATTGATGAGTTGTCGCGTAATTTGGAACGACTGGAACTGCGTAAACACCGCGAGGCCCGGTCTTGCGCTTTGTAGATCTAAGCCCGTTTTTGATTATGGACGCTTCGTCGTTCTTGTCCGCGATGTGTATTAAAGAAATCATATGAAGGCTCGTATATGCTGACCGCGGACCAGGCTTCTTATGTTTCGGTTGCTGCGCAAGAAGCAATGGATGATGTGCGAAGAGGATAAAGAGAGAAAAAAGGATAAGCACTTGTATCAGAGGGTATTTTGACCAATCGAGCCGGTCGATCCGGGTATCGTTACGTTTTTCATCACTCGAAAGACTGTTTATATATTCGGACTCTGAGCTAAGTCAATCACCAGCAGGATCTAGACATTGGAAGAAACAATTGTTTCTTATACTTGGATCCTGATTGACTGGGCCGGGGAAAGTGGTTACGATGCCGCGGAAATTGTTGGGGATTCTACCTTTCATAAACCTGGCCTCAAATAGTTGCATCTTTCAGCCTTGCCCAAAGTCAGATCAATTGGGTTTATGAGGCGGTTTCTGTCTGCCAGGTAGAAGTCGCTTCTGTTGTTTCGTAGGTTTGTGCCTCTCAGGCATTGGTTCGTCAAATCTTTTTCGTACAAAGGAGACTTATGCCCCTCACATCAATCAATGTCAAGCAAGCTATCCGCAATTCGATAGCCCTAATATTTTGCTTAGTATTTCTGATAACGGCAGGGTTGTCGGTGATGCCTGTAGAATCATCCGGCACCTTAGCGGGAAGCCTGCCCAGCGAGCCTCTATCTGCACTAGGGCTGGGAGAGTCAGGCTGCACGGATGCAGACTTCACTCAGCCTGCCACTTCGCCAGAAGGTGCGGGCAGCCAACCTTTATCGGTTGCGGTAGGAGACTTCAATCTCGACGGCAAGGCTGACCTTGCTACGGCCAACAGCGGCTCCAACAACGTAACGATCCTGCTAGGAGACGGCACGGGCAACTTCAACCAGCCTGCCACCTCGCCAGAAGGCGCGGGTACTGCTGTTTCGGTTGCAGCAGGAGACTTCAATCTCGACGGCAAGCCTGACCTTGCTACGGCGAACTTCGGCTCCAACAACGTGACAATCCTCCTGGGAGACGGCACGGGCAACTTCACCCCGGCAGCCACTTCGCCAGAAGGCGCGGGTAGTGATGCTGCTTGGGTTGCAGTAGGAGACTTCAACCTCGACAGGCGCCCTGACCTTGCCGTGGCGAACTTCAGCTCCTCCAACGTGACGATCCTGCTAGGAGACGGCACGGGCAACTTCACCCAGCCTGCCACTTCGCCAGAAGCCTCGGGTAGTGGTCCTGCTTTTGTTGCAGTAGGAGACTTCAACCTCGACGGGCGCCCTGACCTTGCTACGGCGAACGCAACTTCCGACAACGTGACGATCCTGCTCGGAGACGGGACGGGCAACTTCAACCAGGCGGCCACCTCGCCAGAAGCCGTGGGCGATATTCCTCAGTCAGTAGCAGTAGGGGACTTCAATCTCGACGGCAAGCCTGACCTTGCTACGGGCAACAGCGACTCCAACAACGTGACGATACTGATGGGAGACGGCACGGGCAACTTCAACCCGGCAGCCACATCGCCTGAACCCGTGGGCTCTTTTCCTAGCGCAGTGGCAGCAGGAGACTTCAATCTCGACGGCAAGCCTGACCTTGCCGTGGCGAACTACGTCTCCAACAACGTGACGATACTGATTGGCGACGGCATGGGCAACTTCACCCCGGCAGCCACATCGCCAGAAGGCGCGGGTGGTGCTACTGCTGCGATTGCAGCAGGAGACTTCAATCTCGACGGGCGCCCTGACCTTGCTACGGCGAACTTCGGCTCCAACAACGTGACGATCTTGCTCAACACCTGCACGGCGCGGACTTGCCCGACCAATTTCACGCAGCCAGCCACATCGCCAGAAGGCGCGGGCGGCGGTGCTAACTCGGTAGCACACGGAGACTTCAACAACGACGGGCGGCCGGACCTTGCCACGGCCAACAACGGCTCCGCCAACGTGACGATACTGCTGGGAGACGGCACGGGTAACTTCACTCAGCCAGCCACATCGCCAGAAGCCGTGGGCAACCTTCCTGTTTCGGTTGAGGCCGGGGACTTCAATCGCGACGGACGGCCTGACCTTGCCGTGTCGAACCAAGGCTCCTCCAACATGACGATTCTGCTAGGAGACGGCACTGGCAACTTCACTCAGCCGGCCACCTCGCCAGAAGGCACAGGCGGTATTTCTGGTTCGGTCGCAGTAGGAGACTTCAACGGCGACGGAAGGTCTGACATTGTCGTGACGCACTTCTTCACTGACGACCTGTCAATCCTGATAGGAGACGGGACAGGCAACTTCACAGTGGCATCCGCATCAGCCGTGGGTGATTCTCCTTCCGATGTGGCGGTAGGAGACTTCAACCTCGACGGACGGCCTGACCTCGCCGTGGCGAACCAGCGTTCCGACAACGTGACGATCCTGATAGGAAATGGCACAGGCAATTTCACAGCGGCATCCACCTCGCCCGAAGCCGCGGGCGATGGTGCTCACTCGGTGGCAGTCGGAGACTTCAACCTCGACGGACGGCCTGACCTTGCGACGGCGAACTTGTTCTCCGGCGACGTAACGATTCTGCTAGGAGACGGCACAGGCAACTTCACACCGGCATCCACCTCGCCAGAAAGCGCGGGCGATTTTTCCCAGTCGGTGGCGGTTGCGGATTTCAACCTCGACGGCCGGCCTGACCTTGCCGTGGCGAACTCCGGCTCCGCCAACGTGACAATCCTGACAGGAGATGGGACAGGCAACTTCACTCAGCCGGCCACCTCGCCAGAAGGCGCGGGCCCTGCTGTCTCCGTGGCGGTAGGAGATTTCAACCTCGACGGACGGCCTGACCTTGCGACGGCGAACTACAACTCTGGCAACGTGACAATCCTGCTCGCTACCTGCAATACACCGCCGACCGTCACGGCGCAGGCTGTCTCGCAGGCCGCAGACTCTTCTTCGACCAATAAACCCATCGCTACGGTTAGCGACCCGGATCAAACACTTCAAACCCTCTCCGTCACCATCAGCTCTGACGGCATGACATTCTCAGGCTCGGCCTCGCTTAACGGTGTGACCGTTTCCAGCATCGCCGTTGACTCAATGGGCAATGTGACGGCTACGGTCGCCGCTGCCTGCTCGGCTGCCGATGCTTCGTTCACGCTGAAAGTAACAGACGACGCCAGCGCGACAGATACCGACACACTAACGGTCACGGTCACTGCCGAGACTGGCGCGCCTACGATAAATTGTCCAATTCAGCCCGTGACGGCTAACACCGCGCCCGGAATGTGTAAGGCCGTTGTCAATTTTACGGTGACGGCTACGGACAACTGCGATACTTCGGTGAGCATAGACTGCCAGCCACCGTCGGGATCGGAGTTCCAGACGGGTACGACAACAGTCAACTGCACGGCTACCGACGACAGTATGAACACGAGCACGTGCAGTTTCTCGGTCGTCGTAACCGACAACGAACCGCCCACGATCACGCCGAAGGCGGCTATATCGCTCTCGCCTGCCAACCATAAGTACGTCACGGTGAATCTCGCGGCAATGGTCGCAGCGGTCAGCGATAACTGTTCTTCGTTGACCATAAACGATGTTGTCATCTCAAGTGTGTCAAGCGACGAGCCTGACAACGCTAACGGCAACGGTGACGGCAACACGGTAGATGACATTGTGATTGCTGCAAACTGCAAGTCGGTGCAGTTGAGGGCCGAGCGGGCAGACGCGCTCAACGGCAGGGTCTACCTGGTAACGCTAAAGTTGAAGGACACAGCGGGCAACATCGGCACGGCCACCTTCAGGGTGAATGTGCCTATCAGTGCGGGCGGGACGGCCACAGATAGCGGCGTGAGCTACACCGTCACGGGATGCACTCCTTGACCATAAGCCGCTCGAACGAGCTAAACATTTGAGCTTCGAGAGCCTGAGGCTGCCTGAGTTTGTAAGAAGATAGGCGGCCTCAGGCTTTTCTTCACCGGGTTGTATAACCGACAGGGGCTATCTTTAGAGACCTCAAAGCCGGATTGGCATTTCTCTCTGTTTTGAATCAATGATCGATGCAGCTGACTGTAATCACAGCTAACTCATTTCGACTGCTAGCGTCTAACGGTTGCGTGACCGAGCGCGCGTGTTACACTCAAGGTTTCATGCCAACGCTCGATCGCGCGCTTCGGTCGACGCGGGAGTTGGCCGTCGTCACTGCTCGAAGAAGTCTTCTCCGTATTTCTCAAGGACGTATCCATCGGGTGGTCGCTCGATGGCGATCACATGCTCCGGGCCAAAGTTGACCTCGGTACCTGGACGGAGGGACAGCCCTTCTGCTTGCCCGGGGTCGCTGTCCAAAACAGCGGAATAGACGTCGCCCGTGCGCCGCCTCACGACGACCCACATCCGATCCACGCCGCGGTCGACCACGCGGCCGCCTTCCTTCGTTTCGATATCGAAGAGGAGCTGAGCTCCATCGCCTGGCGAGAGCGACTCCCGCTCGCGGCGGTCCGGAATCGGGAATGTCTCCGGAGAGATAGCATTTCTTTCCTCGGCGGATAGCAAGGTCCATCCATCCCGTTCGATAGTGGGAAATTCTCGAAACATCAACTCCTTCCCTTCTGCCTAACACAGGTTCCGCGGCGCGGCGCTGGCCCGCTGGATGTTGAGCGAGCATTCGGCGGCGCCGCAACCGGTGCAACCGCTAGGTCGGCGTCGCGCCGACGTCACAGGTCCCGCGAGAAGAACAGCGCGACCTCACCGACGCCCACCGCCCTCGGATCGTACAGCGACGTGTCAAACCCGCACCAGCCAAAGCCCGCGCTACGATAGAACTGGACTGCCCCGTAGTTGATCGTCTGCGTCTCGACCCACACACATCGCGCCTCCCGGGCGCGCGCGGCGCACTGCGCGGCCGTCAGCAGCGCGTGACCGATGCCGATGCCCCGAGCCGACGGCGCCACATACAGGTGCTCGACCATCGCCCGCTGGTTCCATGCCTGGATCGTCATTGCCGCAACTCCGACAACCTCGCCGTCGCGCTCCGCGATCTGCACCCAATCGTAGTCCGGCATCGCGTCAATGTCGCTCGCCAGCGCATACGACTTTTCGATCGCAGGTACGACCGCGACCTCGCTGAGCTCGAAGCGATTACCGCTTCGCTCGAGGCGAAAGATGCGATCGGTGATGAACGACGTGTCGAGCGCGATCAGCGACGCACGATCCTCGGGCCACGAGAGGGAACGAAGTGAGATCAAGTGTAGCTCCTCTTGGCCCGGACGCACGCCACACTTACCGGATACTCTCGGCTCGTGAGAGACGCCGAACGCTCCGGTCCAACCGTGGGCTAGGCTGCGTGTGCCGCACCTTGCCCGTCTGCCGGTCCGTTCCTATAACGTCGAGTAATTGAGTTTGTTCAACAGTCACAGGGCTTCTGCGTCTAACGCTGGAGATCAGCGGGCGCGCGGCGAACACTGGCATTCATGTGAACAATTGTTCGCGCGCCCCGCTGCATCGACTGGTTAGACGGCGCCCGCTTGCTGCCCCATCGCCCGCTTAACGACTTCCGATTATCGTCGCTTGCGACCAAACCGCTTGCCATCGGCCCTGCCGCTTCTCATACAAGTCACTGTGCCAATGCGGGCGCAGCCCCTGATCTTGCCCACCGATGACCACTTGCAGTTGCGATCGGTACCGTACCATCGCCCCTTCGTCATATACCCGCACATCCATCTCTCCCGGTTCCCATCTTAGATAGTCGATCTCGCCCGAGGCAACCGCCCCGAGATACTGTTCTTTTGTCGATGACACGCCAACGGGGTTGATGAGTTGAAAATCATCAGCGTGAACCTGACGTGCCACTTCCAGGTTCGCCTCAACCAAGGCTTGCAGTCGTTGACGTTCCGTCGAGCGGATGAGATTAGCCTCGGTCTGGAGATGGGAGGCAGATCGGCAGGAGAACGAACTGGCCATTAGGACTGTGAGGGCGAACAGAGCATTCCGTTTACATCGTAGCATTGCTATCCCCTCCGATTGGGCGTGCGCATTTCAGCCGTCTAACGTCCCGGTTGACCGGGCCGCCACGTAACACTGAGGGAACCATACGAAATCCGCTTGCGCGGCTCTGGTCGAACCGATTGTTAGGACGCGCTGTCTCCGCTTTATTTATCCATGCCTCTCCTAGCAGCTCTCGGTTCCTATCTCCAGGCACGCCCCTTTATAGTTGCTTCAACTCCTAAAGCATGACCCAGTACCGCTCGCCGTTCGCTTTTAGAACCCAGTACTGGGTGATCTGATTAGCGGGCGAGCATCTTGCCCCGACGACTTTGCCTTCCCCTGCCTCGCCTCGCACGCGTGCGCCAATCCTTAGGGCGAAGCATTCAGGCGGGCTGGACTCTGCGGGGCGACCTGGCTGCATCAATATTATTTTTGCCACTACTCCCTTTTCGGTGAGCTCGTAGACGGGGATCAATCAGGTCGCTTCTAAACGGCCCTATCCGTGCACCTGTATAACCGTCTCTGCCTTCGACCACGCAAAGTGCGCCATCTTCTTAGGTACAAGTCCGTAGGTGCCGCGCTCCATCGGCTCCAGAGCAGACCGGTTGAAGCGGCTCCCGGTCGCAAGCCACCAGCTACCTTGCACGACTGTAATATTCTCGTCTTCCGGGTGAGTGTGAGGAAGAGTGATTAGCCCGGCGTCCATGTGAATCCGGAGGACAAAAGGCACACCGGGCTTATCGGGGTCGCCCGACACCCTTTCGATCCATTGCTCGGAGGGAATCTTATTTAAGGGCACGATATGATGATGAGCCTGCTCCTGGGCCCGAATTGTTCCCGACAATTGGAAGCACGAGAAAGAGCGCGAAAAAGTGAATTCTTAACTTAAGCACGAGAAGTCTCCTTAGGTCTACGACGACATCTGGCCTACCTCTACTAGCAAGTCCCGCGAGGCTTAACGATTACGTTCACCGGGCTGCCGCCCTTCGCATTTGTTTTACTAAAACACCGGCGGCGGCTCGGTGGAACGGGTGTTAGGAGCGTTTTCAGGAATCAAGCATTTACTCATTCTCGGCTTCACGACCGGGACCTTCAGAGGCCAGAAGTTATCTTTTGTCGTGTGATCTGCTCTCGTCCCCCCAGAATCACTTGGCAGTTGTTGATAATCTTGTCTCCCCTGGTGTCCAGATGAACGAGGCGCCGTAGCCGCGTTTTCCAGCCGTTGAGCTTCCTTAGAATCTCGGTTATCAGTCGGTAGTCCGGCTCGGTAAGCTTCGGCGGTTGACGATCCTCGGACCAGTCGAAGACAGCTTCGATGGCGTAATGCAGAGGTGCAAGACTCCCTTCCCAACCTGTCGTGTTTAAAATCAACATTTCGCTTCTCACGCCTCGCATGCGCTCTGCATAGTCGAGGTCTGTCTGATACCGCACTATGAGGTGATAAACAATGCGATCAAATTCCCAGGGACCACCGGCGCACCTTTGCATTTCTTCATTCGACAGGCTGAAGCCTTTCGCACGAATTTGGCTCTCAACTTCCCTGATCATATCTTTCCTTCCCGCACCGAGCCGACGTTCCAACTTAAAATATTTGAGCGAATGCCCTGTGATCGGTTTGACCTCCGGCAGCATATTCAGGGAGGGTTTTTGGTCAAGGTCAGTCAAAACTAGACAGGAAATCACCAGAATAAGCCCCAGGGCAATCAACAGGTTGAGCCACATTGCCTGTGTTGGCCAACCTGCCGGCCAGTTGTAGCGTTCGTGTCCAGTAAGCAAAAGCAGTATGAGAAACACACAAAGAACCAAAATTCTGACTGGACGTGAGTAATGCCTCAGAGTATCGAGCACCTCACCATATTTTAAGTCACTCACCGCTGCTCCTGTGGAGATTTAAGTCAGATTCGTTTGAACGTAAAGTAGCACGTGACGCTCGAGCAGGTCGCCGTCTTCACGCCCGACACGATTAACGCACTGAGCTCATTCGCCAGCTGGGCGCTATCGCCGAAGCGCTCGGCCAGGTACCCGCGAGCTCGCAGTTCGTCACCGTCAGAGCGCGTCGCAAGGAACGACTCCCAGTAATCGAGGACTCTTGAGTTCGGCATGGTTGAGTCTACAGTCCAGTGCATCGCGAAGCCGTCCAACGCCCGAATTGACCGGGCGCACGACGAACGCCCCGAGTTCATGCGAGCCTCGCCTGCGCGCGCTCCAATGAGCTGCTAGGCGTCGTCGCTTGTGAACAGCCACCCGCGGTTCGTTTTCTAACTCCGACGAAGCCCTACATCTACTTGAGCCAACTCTGCGTCTCCTCGGTCAACCTCGATAGTTCTTCGTCTGTCAGCAACTCCTCTTTCCGTAGGTAGTGCAACTTTATCCATAAGGTGGATCTCCGCCAGTCATCGAAACAGTCGGCAACTCGTTCATTCGCTTCTTGGACGTGCCGGTATAGGCGTAAAAAGTTGTCGTGCGGGCTTGAGGATCGATCCCTGACAATGCTCGCAGCCTCATCGTTTATCCGTTGACATAAGATATCGAGCAACTCGTCTTTGATACGGCGAAGATATTGCCAATCTGCTTCCGGTATCGATTTCATCCTCTAATCTTAATGAACAGATAAACTGCGCGCCAATTTATAGGTCAAGACACCTAACGTCAGCGTCATCGGGCCGCGCGTTGATACGAGTAAGCCACGAATAACAGGACCTCATCATGAGGAGAGAACTCGCGCGGTTCCGGTGCACGCACCAGCTACGCCTTCGACTTGAGATACTTCACGAGGAACTTCACCTGGTCCTCGACGCCGCCACCCTTCCCGACGAAGAGCTCGCATGAAAGTCCGATCTTCTCCATCTCGGCTTTGAGGATCTCCCCGAACTTCTGGCTATGGATGCCAGCACCAGGCGTTTCGCTCGGTTCGTCATTGCCGCCGTAGATTACCATGACCGGCGGATCGTCCTTCGTGAGATGGTTGATCGGCGACGCGTCTTCGTACAGATTCGCCGCCTTGTCGCTCTCAAGTTCTTCGGGCTTCACGTGAAACAGCTGCTGTAGCGCCGGATGTTCGTGTGCCTTCCCGCCGATGTTCCTCTTAATCCACCGCGGGTCGTAGGAGCATTGCGCCGCCATCCCCACTGCACAGGTGATGCGCGTCGACTGCCTTAGCACCGGATCTTCCGCCTTTTCGTCCTTGAGATCCTCATGAAACGCGAGCCACAGCGAGATCCCCGCCCCCGCCGAACCGCCGGTCGCGGCGAACCGCTTCGGATCGAGGTTGAATTCCTTCGCCTTCAGCCGGAGGTACTGTACCGCGCGCGCACCATCCTGCATCTGGGCCGGATACGGCGCGACGTCTGTGAGGCGGTAGCTGATCGAGGCGATCGAGATCCCCGCCTCGAGGCACCCCTTGATCAGGGGTGCCGGTATCTGATCCTTGCTTCCCATGCGGAACCCGCCGCCATGTATGAAGATGACCAGCGGCGTCGGCTTGTCGCTCTTCGCCTTCCAAAGGTCGAGTACGTTGCGCTCGTTCGTCCCGTATTTCTCGTTCAAAAGGTCGGGCTTGGGCTTGTCTTGCTTCTCTTGTGCCAAGGCAACAGCAAGAACCAATGAAAAGCAGGTGGAGAGTGTAAGTGATTTTCTCATCTTCCTTCTCCTGGATTTACCGCAACGCGGCTAACGATGGAGATCAGCGGGCGCGCGACCGACATTGGAATTCATGGAGAACGATTGTTCGCGCGCTCCGCTGCATCGACTGTTGGGCATCGCTCCAAGCTACCCAGCGTAGTTTTCTTACTGCTTAAGTTATTTCTGGTTTAGCGAAGCAGCTATTTTCTGCGCTTGCTCCTGAGTCAACGCTGATATACTCGCCCCAGTTGAGAGCTTGTGCCTTAAAAATGGCGCACTCATCACAGCACCATCAATGATTATTGCGATCGGCTTATGGAGATGTTTCTGAGTCTCTTTTTCTAGCCTCTGCGCTGCCTCATTCGTGAAGGCTATTTCTACGTCGTACTTCCTTTCTGCATCAACATTGACCCCGTTGGCCCGCAATAGATCAAGGATTCTAGCATTAGAGGTGACTACCTTTGCGACAGTAACATCTTTATTCGAGATAAGAACTGTTTTATGCAAATATATTCGTAGACCTGAATCCTTAACGGTAGCTTCGATCAGCCCGTCAGATTTGGAAATCTCAGCAAGACGGAATTCTACCTGAATGGAAAAACTCGGTTTCTGTCTCGCAGCTACTTGAAAGCTCAGAACGCACAAGATGACCAATAACATACGTGGTCTTATAAGAAATGTCATCAGCTAGTCCTCCCAAAGGGCTTTATCACGTGATGCCTAACTCTGAGTTCAAGCGAGATCTTGTTAGCGGTCTCCGACCACTCCAAAGCTACAGCGCGCTTATTCTTCCATCGCCATGCGGTCATTCGCGCAGGGCCACCATCGGATCCACTTTTGTCGCGCGCCGCGCAGGCACGAGACACGCCGTCATCATCGCTACTGCCAGCAACGCTGCGACCCCAACATAGATCAGCGGATCATACCGGTTTACGGCGTAGAGAAACCTCGATACCGCAGCCCCGCCAAGTTGCAAGAACACTAAAGTCAATCCAATGCCCAGCGCCACACCAAACCCAAGCTGCCGCACTCCTTGTGAAAGCACCATTGTCATAATGTCGCGTCTCTGAGCCCCAAGCGCTAACCGGATCCCGAACTCTTGCGTCCGTCTAGTGACCGCGAATGA
>DASRIZ010000087.1:0-3293 GCA_035649735.1 Blastocatellia bacterium
GGCAGGCAGGATGCCTGCGCTCCCAGGATGCTACTTCCTATTCTACTTTCTTACCTTCGCCTCTGAGCATCGTGTTTCTGTCGATAGATGTGGCGACTGGTTCTGTTCTCTCGGTGTTGAAGCCGAGCTCTCTCCCTTCGAGTGACCGTTCCGTCGGACTTCGCTCTTGCTTCGAGCCGCCTTGTTCGGCCTTGTTGTGCCCGCATTCGCGCCGCTTCGCGCCTGGTGAGCGAACCGCTATTCACCCCCTGGCGGATCCGCCTTTGCTGTCTATGCTCGCGTCTGTCGACGCTTGGCGTTGTCTGCGCCGATATCGAGATTCCGAGTGCAAGAACAAACATTGCCGATAACAGAATGCTAACGATTCTCCTCATAGTTCCTCCTGATTTTAAGTGGTTGTTGGGGGATGCCGCCCGTCTAATATAGGGCAAGCAAAGAAAATGGTGAAGCGCAGGATAAAACCAGCGCGTCACCGTTGTTGAGATGGCGGGTTTTACGGATTGCGATCCTGGCGGTCATGCTTCTGACGATAGATGCTGCGGCTTTCGTGGTTCAATCCATGCTGAATGTGCGCTCGCTCGCGCGCGGTGAGATTTCCGTCCGAGCGAGCGAATCTCTCGTAAGTCCTGATTCTGGCCAGCCCTGCTTCAAGCCTCACTGCTTCACGACGCGTTAACTCGCCGCTGCGAATGCCTTGGTTGATCCGTTGCTGCTCTCGGTGCTGCCGAGCGTTGATTCCTCGCGAGCCCGCCATCGAGGCTGTGCTCGCGCCGACGATAAACAAGATCGTAATCAAAAAGCTGACTGTCTTTCTCATACTCTTACCTCTCTTGCGATCGAGGCATCTGTCTGACGTTGATTAAGACTAGACTCGGAGAGCGAAGGGCGGAATTATTTTTAAAGTTTCTCCGATACTCGGCCGCCTGCCCGCAGACTGGCATCCGCGTTGTTTCTCAACCCAAAGCAAGCTGCGCGGTGTTTGGCGGTAAACCTCGCCGCAAGAGGGCCGCTGTGATAACGTTCAATGCGTCGATAAGGGTGCTCAACCATGAATGAATACAAATCGCTTCGAGTTAAGAGGCACGAAGGCGTCGTAGAAGTGGTCTTGATTGGACCGGGTAAAGGCAATGCAATGGGCCCGGACTTCTGGCGGGAGATGCCTGAAGCCTTTGCTGAGCTGGATCGCGATGAGGGCGTACGAGCGATCATCGTTCGAGGCGAGGGAGACAACTTCAGCTATGGACTCGATCTGGCCGCGATGGTGGGTGATCTGGGGAGTCATTTCGGTGGCGGTGAGAACCTTGCCGCTGAGCGCACTCGTTTGCTTGATCTGGTGGGCGAGATGCAAAAAGCCTTTGACAACGTAGCGGCGTGCCGCAAACCGGTCATCGCGGCCATCAACGGTTGGTGCGTAGGTGGAGGCGTCGACCTGATCGCTTCCTGTGATATTCGTTTGTGCTCGGGCGATGCGCGGTTCAGCTTGCGAGAAGTGAAGGTGGCAATCGTCGCCGATCTTGGCAGCCTTCAACGTCTTCCCCGGATCATCGGAGAAGGCGCGACACGCGAGCTCGCATTCACCGGTAAGGACATACTCGCTTCGCGAGCGCTGCAGATCGGTTTGGTGAGCGAAACCTACGAATCGCGAGACGCATTGCTTGATGCGGCGAGGACGCTTGCAGGTGAGATCGCGGACAACCCGCCACTGGTTGTGCAAGGGATCAAACGAGTGATGAACTATTGCGCCGACAAGTCCGTAGCGGACGGGTTGGACTACGTAGCGGTATGGAACTCGGCCTTTTTGCAATCGGCGGATCTTAGCGAGGCGATGCTGGCGTTTCGAGAACGGCGGGCACCCCGATTCAAAGGAAAGTGATTCACACGCAGCCCTCCACCGGCCCCGCGTCGGTGGAGGCACGACTGGTTTAGGCTTCAGGGACAATCAAACGTCCCGCGGTATCGCTAACGTTTGGGACGGCCCGGGAGCAGGATTGAGTGTTTTGCGATGCGCCCGCCCTCTCCAACGGCCCAACCCGCATCACCACCGGCGAAGCTGGCAGCATGAAACCCATCGCTGCCCAGGCTAATCCAGCTCGCGCCGTTATCAACTGAATAGTCTGAACCGCTCGGGCCCACTGCAACAATCATCGGCCCGCGGGTTCCAGCAACATAAGCGACGGCCGATCTGAAACCGGACGGCTGCTGACCTTTCGCGAGTGACCAGGTTGCGCCTCCGTCAGTCGAAGTGGCAACGTTTTTGCCCCCTTCGTTCTCTTTCTTGTAGTCTCCCCCAACGATCACCCCGTTTCTGTCGTCTTTGAATGCGATCGAGAATATCCCGGACGATGCATTCCCGGCGGTGATCGGCGTTGCCGCATCTCTCCAGGTGTCGCCGCCATCCGTAGATCTGAATACTCGAGCGGTCGCAGCGCCGCCGCTTCCAAACCAGACATTCTTCTTTCCCTGAACTGCTATACAGGTGCCGCTGGCGGCGAACCCGCCGTCACCTTCAATCGCTCGCGGGAGATTGTCACCGGGAAGTTCTTTCCATGTGCCCCCGCCGTCTGTTGTTTTGATCAGGATGAATCGACCGTCGACGGGGTCGCTCATCGCTATTCCGGTCCGGGCGTCCCAGAAAGCGAATGCATCGAAAAACGCTTTCGGATTCTTGTTGGTGAATTGGAGCGTCCAGATGCGTCCGCCATCAATAGTCTTGAGAATCTTCGACGCTTCGCCGGGGCCGATGCTGAGCAGATACGCGGTGTCGGCGTCCACGCCCTGGACATCGCGGAAGTCGAGTTGCGACGCGCCGGGGACGACCGCTGATTGCCAGGTCGCGCCGCCGTCGGTCGTTCGCGCATAGGTGCCGCCGCTTCCGCTCGCCCAGGCGATCGTCTTGCTGACGGCGCTGACGCCACGAAAGCGCGCCGAGGTCCCGCTCGGTTGCGGTGCCCATTGAGCGAGACCGGCCGTCGACAGGAATATGACGCCGATGATTGTAACGGTTGAGATTTTCATGTTTTGTAACCGCCTTTCGAACAGGGGATACTGCCACGCCGGAGTTTTCTAACACGCCATAGTGGTGCTTTTACCAACTTCTCCCCTAAAGCCCGGCCCTCGAACTCCGCCCCGAAGTTTAAGCGCAAGACGCGGATAGATTCAATTCCGCACTCCGCTTTAGTATGCTTGTGGAGGTAATTGAAATGAGCCAAGCAACCGCAGTTAGGAAGCAGCGAAACACGCCGAGCGCCGAAAGAGCCGATCCCGAAACATTTTGGCAGGCGGTGCTCGACAGA
>DASRIZ010000088.1:0-13012 GCA_035649735.1 Blastocatellia bacterium
TTTTGCTCCTCACTGCCGTACCGAGCGAGCACTTCCATGTTGCCGGTATCGGGCGCTGAGCAGTTGAACACTTCTGGAGCCATCGTCGAGCGGCCCATAATCTCGCATAACGGAGCGTACTCGAGGTTCGATAATCCCTCACCGTAAGGATTCTCGGGCAGAAACAGATTCCAAAGTCCCGCAGCCCGCGCCTTGGGTTTGAGTTCCTCGATGATTGCTGTCGGCTGCCATCTGTCGCCCTCATTGATCTGCTCGTGATAGACGCGCTCATTTGGATAAATATGTTCGTCCATGAATGCGAGAAGCTTCTTTTGGAGGGCTTTGACTCTGTCGGTGTATTCGAAGTGCATATGGATTCCTTTTGGGTTAGTCCGTAGTCCGTGGTCCGTAGTCCGTGTTCAGTCGTTCGAGAGTAAATATGAGGGCAACACGATAGTCGATGACCTCGGAGAGTTCAACCTGACTACGGACCACGGACTACGGACTACGGACCACGGACTACGGACTACGGACCACGGACTACGGACCACGGACTACGGACCACGGACTTCTACTGACTTCCTTCGACCGCTTTTTGAACGTAAGCAAGATACTCGGCCTCGGGAAGCGCGCCGACGAACTCCGTTGTTTCATTGATCACAATCTTGGGCACGCCTCTCACGCCATAGCGCTGCGACAAATCCGGGAACTCCATCGCTTCGATTACGTCGGCTGTGACGTGTTCGCTTTCGACTGCCATCTGATGGGCCAACCTGGCCGCTGCCGGGCAATACGGTCAGGTAGGTGTCGTGAACACCTTGATGTTTATATCCTCGGTCAACGTGCTCAGGAAGTCACGGGTCTCTGCCGAGAGATCAGTCGTGCCTGTTGATGTGTCGATCAGATCGCCAATCAGAGCGGAGAATTCATACCCAGAGGGTATACCAAAGAACCTGACCCGGCCGCGGGCGGCGCCTTCAAACACAAACGCCGGCACTCGGCTGATTCCCAGCGCGAACGCCTGCTCCCTGGCGCTTGAAAGTTCGTGCACCGTCAGCGTTACCTTCTCGGACAGCGAGGCGACCTCTTCGAGGAGCTCCTGGGTTTGGGCGCACATCTCGCACGGCTCTTTCCCCGGGATGATGATTAGCGATTCTCGCTCGGTGAACATAACGATTTCTACGTCGCCGGTGAGGCTTTCGGCGAAGAGGTTTTGGATCGTCTCGCGATCGGCGTCGGATATTTGTCCCATGATTTAACCCTCAAAGAAACTGATCTGCTTTGACCGGGCGGCGACAGCGTCAAGCACGCACTGGGCCGGACTATGAGCTCTCTCTGTTTGCAACCATTGCGTCGATGTTGGTGGCCAGCGCGAAATCGTACTCGGTTATTCCTCCAACCGCGTGGGTCCAGTTTCTCAAAGTCACTTCTCGGTAATGGATCTCGATGTCGGGATGATGACCCGCTGATTCAGCGATATAGGCAACGGCATTCACAAACGACATCGCGCGAAGGAAGTTCTTGAACTTGTATGTCTTCTCGATCCAATTCTTGGCACGCCCCCAACCTTCAAGGCTCCTCAGCCGTTCCTCGATCTCTTCGTCGGATAGTCTTGGCGTAGCCGCGCTGCAAGTCATCATATCAATGAGTAGGTATCTTCTGAGTTTCAGACATCGCGCTGAAGCGGTGCGTTACTGAGTCGTTTTCAAGCCTGGAGATCGCAAACGGGACATCGGTCGCATTCATGCCTTCCGTATATGACTTTACGAGTATGTGGCGGTACTCGCCCTTCCGGCTGGTGATGATAGATTCGACAACGGACTTCACGCTCGGTTGTGTGGCCGGACCGGATACTTTGATGAGCAATGTCAGACTGCCGGCGACCGGGTCCGCTTGCTCGGAGATTACCGAGAACGGTTGAGCGTTAGAGCGCGTCGGCGCCGGCGCCGTGCCGCAAGCGGCTATAAATGATAGCGAGAGCGCGATGATCGCGGTTTTGAGCATTTCACTCCGATGATGCCACCCGAAGAACCATTGTGTTACCCGGTCAAGCGCCAGTCAACCTGAGGGTGCGCGAAAGTCTGACGCGCACCCTCAACCTGACCAACGCCGTGACGGCTTTGTTAATCGTCGATTCGCCTGGCTAAAAACAGCCCAACTCTCCTGCAACCTTTCGATCAATCGCGCCACTCACTGGGCGTAACGAAGAAAAACGTTCGTAGCGTAGACTGTCCAGTCTGCGCGCCGTTCGTACGTCTTAGAATTAAGGCGCAGACTGGACAGTCTACGCTACGAAATTGAGAGGAGGATTCAAACCTAATGAACAGCAAACTAATTCGATTTTCCATCGCAACCGCAATTGTCGGATTCGCGCTGAGTGCTACGGCCGCTGCTCAGGACTTTCAGAAGACCTACCGCATCGGCGCGGGCGGCCAGATTCGAATCGGGAATGTATCAGGCGACGTGATCGTAACCGGTTACGACGGTGACTCGATCGTCGTTAGTGGGATAAAGCAAGGACGCGATCGCGACATGATCGAGATCGAAGACCGTAGCGGCGCCGGCAGTGTCGACGTCGGCGTGCGCTACCCAAAACGCTGTAATTGCGACGCGAGCATTCGATTCGAAGTGCAGGTCCCGCGTTCGGTGAGCTACAGCTTCGATCAAATCTCTTCGGTGAGCGGCGATGTAAACGTAACCGGCGTGACCGGCAAGCTGCGCGCGTCGGCCGTCAGCGGCGATGTCAGCATCAGAGACGTCTCCGGAACCGTGAGCGCCTCTTCCGTAAGCGGTGATGTCGAAGTCGAGATAAACCGCATTGACGGCGCCGACGACATGAAATTCAACACGGTGAGCGGGGATGTTAACGTGAAGCTTCCATCCAACCTGGACGCGGATGTGGACATGTCGAGCTTTAGCGGTTCGATAAAAACGGACTTCGCGATAGAAGTCCGGTCGGAACGGCACGGCTCGCGCAACTCTGCTCGCGCAAAGCTTGGCGAAGGATCGCGGCAGCTGAAGATGTCGACGCTGTCGGGCGATATCAGTTTGCGGCATCAGTGAGTTCCTGACCCTCAAATAGATTATCTCGCGCAGAGAGCAACGGACCGCAAAGCTCGCCAAGTGTTCTTGGCGACCTTTGCGGTTCTTGGCGTCTTTGCGCTGAACGGCTCGCGCGGAAGGCGTCTCGTTGACGCTCAGTGGCCTCAATTGATACCCTTCGCACCGTGGACGCAGAGAAGCATTCCGAAGAATACACTCACAAATTCAAGGGCGCGGGTGGATCTCCGGGCGGCGTCGGGATGTTTGTCTTCGGACTGGCGCTGGCAATCGCCGGAGGCTACTTGATAATGAACCAGGTGCAAGTCACCAGCGCTTATTGGCACTGGTGGGGCACCAACACGTTTGGAATCACTCTCATTCCGTTGGTGATAGGAATCGGACTGTTGTTCTTTAACGGAAGGTCCATTATCGGATGGGTGCTTGCCGGGGCTGGAGCAGTAATCATTTTTGTAGGAATACTCGCAAACCTGGAAATCTATTTTCGTCAAACGTCTTTGTTCAACGTTATAGTGATGCTCACTTTGTTTGCGGCCGGGCTCGGGTTGATGGCCCGCGCAGTCAAGGGTTCATGAAGCGATGCGAACCTACAACGCGACCGGCCAAACATACTTGTCGATGTCTCGCGCGATCAGCCGTATTTTGCTGATCGGCTTTGTGCTGTACCCTCTCGCTCCAAACAGTCTTGATTGCCCGGTGTCAGCCGATGTATTGCCGCCGCTCCAGAACACCGAGCTTGCCGAAAAGATCAACCAACTAGTGCGCGAAAGCGGAGCTGAAACAGTCGGCGTGGCTTATGCCGATCTGGCAACGGGCAAAGAGATATTGATCAACCCGGATGCCCACTTTCACGCTGCCAGCACAATGAAAGTGCCGGTGATGATGGAGATCTTTCGACAGGCGGCAGCCGGCAAGATTTCGCTCGATCAACGCATCCCGGTCAAGAACGACTTCGCGAGCATCGTAGACGGCAGTCACTACTCATTGACACCGGACAGCGACTCGGATCAGTCACTTTATACAAAGATCGGCCAGACTGAGACGATCCGAGATCTCATTCGGTTGATGATCACCGTCAGCAGCAACCTTGCAACCAACATCCTTATCGAACGGGTCAACGCCGAGCGAGTGATGGAATTGATGCATACGATTGGCGCCAACGACATTCGCGTGTTGCGAGGAGTGGAAGACGGCAAAGCGTTTCAGAAGGGTTTAAACAACACAACCACCGCGCGCGATCTCATGATCATCCTTCGCCGGATCGCTGAACGACGGGCCGTCTCGGCGAAAGCCTCGGATGAGATGGTCAAAGTCATGCTCGCGCAGAAGTTCAATGAGGGCATTCCCGCAGGCTTGCCGCCAAACATGAAGGTTTCTCACAAGACCGGATCGATCACTAAGATAAACCACGATGCCGCAATCGTGTACCCGCCAGGCCGGAAGCCTTATGTTCTCGTAGTGTTGACTCGTGGCATTGAGGACGAAAAGCGCGCGCACAGTTTGATCGCGGACATTTCGCGGGTTGTCTACGAGACAACCAACGACAGATCGATGGAACTGCGCGGTCGAAACAAGGAACACTGAGGCGCGCAACGCGGTTGCGCCAGACAGCCCGTAAATTGATGCAAATCTCCCCGGTCACTCTCGAAGGTGAACACGTACGTCTGGAGCCGTTATCTCCGGCGCACGAGAAAGCGTTGATCGCCGCTGCAGGCGACGGCGAGCTGTGGAACTCAACGGTCACTATCGTGCCGTCACGAACGACCATGGCCGCTTACATCGCAGCTACCCTCAACGCGCAGCAGCAGGGACGAGAATTCCCATTCGTCATCATTCGGAAGCCATCGGAACAGGTTGTTGGAAGTACACGGTTTTTTCACATCGAGCGGGACCACCGGCGGCTCGAGATCGGATACACCTGGTTGGCGGCGAGCGCCCAACGCACCGCCGTAAACACCGAAGCAAAGCTGTTGCTCCTGACCCACGCTTTTGAGAGCTTGCGCTGCATAAGAGTCGAGCTCGTCACCGATGTTCTAAATGAGCAGTCACGGGCTGCCATCCTGCGGCTCGGAGCAAAACAAGAAGGCATCCTTCGCAATCATATGATCATGCCAAGCGGCCGTCATCGCAATTCGGTAATGTTTAGCATTATCGAGACGGAGTGGCCGGAGGTTCGAGCTCGGCTTCAAGCCAGGCTGGGGTTAAGCCAATAAGAGCTGCGTACTGCTGCTTGTACTCTATTCGCAATCACTGCTTATCGAGTTTCGCTCGTTCCTCTTCGCCCCCTCTCCCACTCGCTCCTCTTCGCCCCCTCCCTCTCTCCCTCTCCCCCTCGTTCTTCTAGCCTACCTCAAGCTCCGCCAGAATCGGGAAGTGATCAGACGCACTCGCTGCGGTGTGACCTTCATTTCGAACCTGACACGCCTTAAGCCGATCGGCGAATAACGCGGGCACGAACACGTAATCGAGCCGGATGTGAGGATCCCAGGTGGGGAAAGTGAACCCCTTGTCCACTGGGTGAATTACACGATAACCATCGGTGTAGCCGGCATCCAGCATCATTTGAATCGTCTGCCATCGAACCTTACCGCCGCTCAACCAGATAAATGGACGCAGCCTGAGCGGCAATAGGCGCGTGTTGAGTAATTCTCCCGGAGCGAGCGTGTTGAAGTCTCCCAACAAGACGTGAAAACCTTCCTGGTGTTGCTTGATTCCCGCGAGTAACGCGCGCAGTTCGCGGACCCTTCGCCGCTCGGTCCAATTGGAATGAATCGCGCTGAGATGCAGTCCGAAGACTCGAACCTCCATTCCGGAAAGAATGATCTCCAGAAACGTCCGTCTTGAACCGCGGATGGGGTGCCATTGGTGATGAGCGATCTCCAGTCGGCTGATAAAGCCAAGCGATTGGCCGGGGCGCGCGCCCCAGGCGTTCATTGCAGCCGCTTTTGCGATCCGCTCGACGACATGCGGTTGCGTTGCTTCCTGGAGAATGACCAGATCTGGTTCGCACTCGCGGATCACCGCCGCAAGTTGTTCCTCGCGTCCGGCTCCGCCGTAACGAATGTTGTAGCTGAGGAGCCTCAGGATCAATTGTCTGTCGCCTCGAATAGGTGCAGGTGTGGTTGGCCCAAAAGCTCCTCCCGCACATATGTAACGAAGTCTCTGGTGGCTTGTATGTTCACCGGACGGCCGACCATCGCCTGGAGCCTTTGCCTTAGAGGGACTAGAGCAGGCGCAATGTCGCTGTCTTTGTCGCTAAGCGGTTTTGTATGGACCAACGGAATATAGAAACCGTCCGCCGAATAGAGACCTATAACTTCATCGCCGATCAGGGTGAGATCCAGATCGCTTGTGCCGGGCCCTTCCGAATCGAACGGAGCGCCATCATTCCAACGTACCCCGGTTATGGAGCTGCCGCGAAGAACGGCCCCGGTGTTTTTCGGAAGTTCCTCCCGAAGAATACTGCAAAACTCCTGGAACTGTTCGGGTTTGCCCTTAAACGCCAGTTGGATGACTCGCTCGCGCATCTGCTCCTCGGTCAACGCTTCGTCGCTCATAGTTTAATGCCTTCTCTCTGCCCTGGTGAGGATTTAATGCAGAGCAGCTGCTCGATTATAGAACAGTTTTAGCCTGCAATATGATGTCCGGGCGATCCACAGGAACTGAAATGGCAAAAGGCGTACCTTAGGCAATTTGTTTGAGAAAGCTCATCGAAGACGAAGTGTTAGCCTTCCAATGTGATCAGAATCTGGGGGCATATGCAAAAACAAAACTCGATTGGTTAACCCCTAGACGATTTTACGGTAAACAGCATAACATCTGACCGACGCACTCTAAGGCGGCGACGGAAAGATTGGTCGCGACCAGGATCGGCTACGAAGTGAGCTTTACGCGACACTTCTACAAGCCCAAGCCGCTGCGCACGCTCGAAGAGATTCGCGCGGACATCCTCGTGCGAAGAAAGAGACCGAATGGCTAGCGGATGATTTGCTGAAGGGGACGGCGCGTGAAGGGGAAGAAAGCCACTCCGAAGCGCAAACGGGTGATGACCAGAGCAAAGGCCGTTCAGCCGCTACAGGACTCGTTCGCGGAAGTCGTCTCCCTCATAGAGCAGGCCCGGCAACGCACCTATCTTGCGGTGAACACCGAGCTCGTCGGGTTGTACTGGCAGATAGGAAAATATATCAGCAAGAAGCTCGAAACCGCGGAATGGGGTGAGGGCGTTGTAGATGAGCTGGCTGCGTACCTCGAGCGAGCTCTGCCCGGACTACGCGGTTTCACCCGCCGCAACCTGTTTCGGATGCGACAGTTTTTCGATGCCTATGCCGGGGACAAGAAAGTGTCAGCACTGCTGACACAATTGCCGTGGACCCACAACCTGATCATTCTCACCCAAGCCAAGCGACAGGAAGAGCGAGAGTTCTACCTGCGGATGGCGATCAATGAACGTTGGTCCAGCCGTGAACTGGAATCCCAGTTCAGACGCGCCGCCTTCGAACGCTCTGTAATCAGCCCTCCAAAAGTGTCATCACTGGTGACACAAATTCACGGGAAAGCCGCCAATAGCATTTTGAAGGACTCTTATTTCGTCGAGTTTCTCGATTTGCCCCCGGCTCACACGGAAGACGATCTGCATCGCGGGTTGTTGGCGCGGTTGAAGGATTTTCTTGTCGAGCTTGGCCGCGATTTCTGTTTCGTCGGATCTGAATATCCGGTTCAGGTTGGCGGTCGGGACTTTGCGATCGATCTGGTGCTATTCCATCGGGGGCTCAACTGTCTGATGGCGATTGAGCTGAAGGTGGACCGTTTCGAGCCCGAGTATCTGGGAAAGCTGGAGTTCTATCTCGAAGCGCTGGACCGCGATCACCGCAAGCGCCATGAGAACCCGGCGATGGGCGTGCTGCTTTGCGCTTCAAGAGATAGCGAAGTGGTCGAATACGCCCTGAGCAGGTCGCTTTCGCCCGCGCTCATTGCCGAGTACCGAACCAAACTGCCTGACAGGAAACTGCTCGCGGCCAAACTGCATGAGTTTTATGAACTCAACGCGGGCGAGGTGATTGAGAGCAAGACAAACAAACGCAAGAGAAAGGGAGTCAAGCGATGATCGCCGACCCTAAAGCCGTATCCGGAGTATAAGGAGTCGGGCTCGCCATGGTGGCGAAGAACCTAGCGAAGGGAGTCATCGAAGGTAAATAGCATGAACGAATCGACGCTGCGCGATCTGATCGCAAAGGATATCGAAGGAGGCAGATGTAAATCGCGGACAGGCACTGGGATACTTCTTTGGAGGGTCGGCAGAGGAATGCGGCCTATGTGGCTGTTTCCTACGCGAAGAGAAGTACATGGTCGATGGAAGGGTTCGGGGGACAGCAGCTTCGGACTGCATGTGCGCGGATTGCGCTTTGGCTTTAGCGGCGAAGGGCTAGGATGGGGAACCGGACAGCTCTATTTGAGGCAAGGAACCAAATGGTTGCAGGTCGCCGGCTTTCCTCCGGCCGGCATCACCGCCCGGTGAAATCACCCGCTGGTTGCCCCATTCGCTAGCGAACAAAACTGGCTTTGTATTCTACTCGCCAGGCTCCGTGAGCTTCTCCCATCTCAACTTCAGGTCTTCAAGAACATCCTTAAACCGCTGATCATCTCTCAGCAAATCCCAGTTTGGACTCCCCGAGATCCACGGGTAATTCTCATTCCCCATCGAGATCGAACACTCGAGCCATTCGATCGCCTCGTGATTCATCCCCGCCAGCGCATATGCCGTCGCCAGCCGATAAGCCACGTCTTGATCAGCACGCGCCGTCTCTAGAACATGGTCGTCGATCAAATCAAACGCCCGTTCGCGTTCGCCGCGCGCCAGATAACAGTACGCGAGAAATATTTTTTGCGAATGCAGCTCAGGGTTCTTCGCCAGTATGTCTTCCATCACCATCGTTGCCTTTTCGATTTGGCCTCGATAGTAGTCGACCACCGCGACATATGTTCGCAACAGCGGATGATTCGGTTCAAACGCCAGCCCGGTCGCAAGCTCGACTTCAGCCTTGTCGTAGTCTCGCTGGTAGATGTAAATCCGCGCGCGATTCGAACTCGCATAAACGAGATCGGTCGGAGAAATCTTGAGCAGGCGATCCCAGGCCGCAAGCGCTCGCTCATACTGGCCTGATACTCGATAGACATACGCTGCCACCGAATATACCGAAGGCTCGTTTGGCGCTCGTCGAACAAGCCGGCGAATCTGCTGGCGGGCTTCATCCGATCTACCCTCGATCAAATCGATATAGATCTTCCTCACCCGCGGCTCGATCAGGTTTCTATCCAGCTCGATCGCTCGATCGAAGCTCGCTTTGGCCTTGTCGTAATGATCGAGCCCGCCCATTCCCTTCAACACATAGTTGACCTGGCAGACGCCGAGCCCGCTATGTGCGAGAGCAAAGTTGGGGTCGCGCTCGACCGCTTCGGTGAACAGATCGATCGCCGATTCCAGATCGGCAAGTTCAAGCGTCTGGGTGATGAACTTGTACAAAAGGGTTCGCGCCTTCAGATAGCACTCATATGCCTCGGCGTTTTCGGTAGGCGTTTTAACAAGACGTTCCTGTTCCTTGGTGCTGGTCTTTACGCGAAGCCCTTCGACGATTTGCCGGGAGATCGTATCCTGAACGGTGATGATGTCTTTTGACTCGACGTCTATCTTCTCGCTCCACACTATCTCGCCCGACGATGTGTCAACCAGCTGCGGAGTCAAACGGAAGCGATCTCCTGCTTTCAAATACCCGCCTATCAACACCGCGTCCACGGCCAGGTGGATTCCGATTGCCCGCGGGTCCACGTCCTTGTTTTGGTACTGGGCGACATAGGACGACGGGCGCACAACCAGGTCGTGAAGCTGCGCCAGCTCGGTGATCACGCTGTCGGCGAGGCTGAATCCATAGAAGTCGTTCTCGGGAGACCCCGACAGGTTTTTGAACGGGAGTATCGCGATCGCTTTCTTGTCGCGCGACTGCCACATCGACGGCGTGACATCGGGAGTCGCCGAGGAACCAACTGAGTCCGATTCTTCTTTTGGCTGTGAACCGCCCAATGTGCGCGAGGCCCACGATGAAATGCGACCCAGAAGGCTCCCGGTCTTTTGTGGCCGTTTCGACGCGCGAAACGAGGCCGCTTTATCGGCCGGAACAACGCCGCTCTGCGCATAGTGGCTGCGAACCACGGCGCGCAAATCTTCAAGCAGCACCTCCGTGGACT
Source organism: Blastocatellia bacterium (assembly GCA_035649735.1). Classification (GTDB taxonomy): domain Bacteria; phylum Acidobacteriota; class Blastocatellia; order UBA7656; family UBA7656; genus Onstottus_A. The sequence continues at coordinate 10,279 of DASRIZ010000088.1, forward strand.
GATACCGCGCAGTAGGATTCTTCGCCAGCGCCTTGGAGACGATCTGCTGTAGCCGCTGCGGAACGCCTTCGAGTGCCGGCGGTTCGTCGTGCATCACACCGTGCATTACGTCTACCGATGATTTGCCTTTAAACGGCAAGCGGCCGGCGATCATCTCGTACATCACCACGCCGAGCGAAAATATGTCTGACCTGGCATCGGCGCGTTCGCCTCGTGCCTGCTCGGGTGACATGTAGCTCGCGGTGCCGAACGGGGTACCGAGTGCCGTCAACTCGGCGGTTTGATGACCGCCCGATGATCCGGATGACGGCGTAACCAGCTTTGCCAACCCGAAGTCGAGAATCTTGAGTTGGTTTCGCTCATTGAGCATGATGTTCGAGGCTTTGATGTCCCGATGAATAACGTTGCGGCGGTGTGCTTCGGCGAGCGCGTCGGCGATTTCGAGCGAGAACTCGAGCGATTGATCGAGAGGAAGCGGACGTCCGCCGATAAACTTTTTGAGCGTCTTGCCGTCGATGTACTGCATCACGAAGAAAAGCACATTTTCGGATTCGTTAACTTCGTAGACGGTGCAGATGTTCGGATGATCGATTGCGGACGCGGCGCGAGCCTCGCGCAGGAAGCGAGTGCGAGCTTTTTCGTCGCCGACGAGATCGGCTGAAAGTGCTTTGATAGCTACGGTTCGATGAAGCTTGGTGTCTTCGGCTTTGTAGACCACACCCATCCCGCCTTTTCCGATCTCTTTCAATATGCGGTAGTGGAGTATGGTTTTTCCAACCATTGAGTTGAACCCGAGCGCGACCTCGACGCTTGCGACGATTATACACTCGCGAGTCCGAGGGGCAACAGAGGATGGGCTGAAAGGGATGTGGCCTTGAAGTGATGCTGATTTGTTTGCTGCGGAGTGAGAGTTATCCCCTAGGAGAATTAGTTTGTTCCGGTTCGCGCCAGGAGATCGTTAGCCTCACCAGGTTTCAAAAACGTCCGCGCGCTCATATCTGGGCACCTTCCGTACCCTTCCCGGTTCGGACCGAACCGAGGATGGCTTCTTCCGGTGAGATAGCCCACAACGTGCACAATATCGTTCTCTGCAACATCCGAGCGAAAATCACCCCTCACTGAGAGTTGTTTCGCTGGATCGCCTCCGATGATGATATCCGCGACTATATAGTCGTCCATCCCTCTTTTTTCTTGAGCGACTATATCGACTATCTTGCCTTCGAATGCCCAGGGCGTGCCCTCATACTTCGCGGGATCCTCCTGCAGTTGCTGAAACGTTAGACTTTTGTCGGCTGCAAGCAGGTTCTGTCGAATCGCTTCCTTGCTCGCGCCGCCCTCGACATAGATTCGCTTGAGTTGCCGACAATACGCGTTCTCATCGCAATCCGCCCTGGCATATCGATGGTGTAGCACGTCTTTGTCTGTCCGTTTCACATTCAGTGTCGTAGTCGGCGCCTCTTTAACCGTGCTGGTGTTCTTTATCAGGAAGAAGATTGCGCCGCCAACGATGAGCACTAATAAGAGCGCGATCGGGACCGTATTGCTACCAAGCCATATAAAGAAATCCGTATTAGCATTTTGTTGAAATCTTGTTTGCTTTGCCATGGCTGACTTCCTGTAATGTGCGATTGTTCGGGGCCACCGGGATTCATCATTTTTATGGGCAGGGATTCACGAAGGGGCAACAGAATGATGAGGTGCCAATCATAATTCCTTTTGTAAACCAAACCAATACTAAAAGAACCCAAGGATTTGCCGGTGCAATTAGCGTTGTGTTATAGGCTTAAGGTGCAAATAATTCTGCGAGACCGTGTAAAGAACGTTGGCGGCTTCTACCTGGTCTGAAATCACTAAAGGATTTTGCGATGAATTCCCATCTGCTTTTCAAGCCGCTGAGACGCCGCATTAGGAACACCGGTCTGGTTTCTGGCATCGGGCTTTTATTACTGTCAAGCTCGACGATTCAACAAGGTCACGCTTCAGACACACCGCCAACTGTCTCTATGGTTGCGCACACCGGTGTCGCAAAGAATTATTGGCCCCACTGGCGGGGCCCCTCGGTCCAGGGCGTTGTAGAAGGCAAGGGCTACCCGGATCGATGGTCAGATACCGAAAACGTATTGTGGAAGGTTGCAGTCCCGGGTCGGGGTCACTCTTCGCCGATAGTTTGGGGAGACCGCATTTTTCTAACCACCGCCGCTCCGGATGGCTCTCGCCGTTCAATAATGTCGTTTCGGCGCTCTGACGGTAAGCTTCTTTGGGATACCGCCGTGCCACCCTCTTCGGCTGAGCGGTTGTATCAGAAGAACAGCTACGCTTCCTCCTCTCCCACGACCGATGGCGAGCTGATCTATGCTTACTTCGGTAATGCCGGGATTGTCGCGATCAATCTTAGCGGCAAGCTGGTCTGGCACGTCAGTCTAGGCGCGATAGATCTATACCATGGACCCGGCGGATCTCCGGTGCTCTACAGAGACAGGTTGATTCTGTTTCAGGACCAGATGAATTTCGGCAGGGATAGGGGAGCCGAGCCAACCCCCGGATTCATTGTAGCGCTGGACAAAAAGACCGGCCGCGAGCTCTGGCGCAAGAATCGCAGCCCTCGTCCAGGTTGGGGTTCGCCAATCGCCGTTCAGGTCGGCAACCGCGTTGAGATAGTAGTAAGCAGCGGAAGGTCGATCGACGCTTACGATCCCGATAACGGCGAGGTGCTCTGGACCGTTAAAGGAAACAT
>DASRIZ010000089.1:0-19146 GCA_035649735.1 Blastocatellia bacterium
TCCTCGTACGCTACAGCAACGGCGGCTGGCCGGAGGACATGAGCGTACTGCTGACCGTCACGCGGCCGAATACCAGCGTGGGCAACGCCATCAGCGCCGCCGGGCTGCAGCCGCCGGGGGTGGTTGCCGGTGATGTGATCCCGGCGCGCCAGGCAACGATGAAGTCCATCGAAACCTCGAGCGGCAGCCCCATCGCCAACTACGTCGACACGACGATCAGCCTGTCGGACGAGCCCGGCCTCAACCGCTCGTTCGAATCCGGCGGGCTCTTCGGCCGGCCATTGCCGGACTTGCTGAACGTCGAAGGCAACTTCACATTCCACGCGAAGGCCCAGTACACGCAGGACTGCATCGGTTCGCGGGAGCTCACATGGTCGATCCATGTCGACGTGGGAATCGATCCCGGCAAGACGACCGTGAGCACGACGCCGCTCGGCGATGGTCCCGATGGAGGCCCTTGCGTGCGGATGACCTTCACTCCGCGCGACAAGTATGGGAACCTGCTCGGTCCGGGCCGACTCGACGGATTCAAGGTTGTTGCCCAGCCCGGCAGCCACCCGTCCGGGCCGGTGCACGATCTGGGCAATGGCAGCTATCAGGTGGACGTCTGCTCCGATCCGGATTCGCTCGAGCCGCCGTCGGTCGGCCTCGAGCAGCCTGGCCGCGATCCCGTTGTGGTCAGGGCGCCGGAATTCAGGCTGTTCGTCTACAGTGTGAAGTTCGTCTGCGGCGAGCAGAAGGACGATTGCTGCCGTTGCTCTCCTGTCGTCGCCGGCCGCTACTCGACCGAGATCAACATCCTGAACCCGTTCAACAAGCTGGCGGCTGTCGGCAAGCGGGTGATTCCGCTCGTGCTGGCCGGAGCGGCGGTGGGAAGAGAGCCAAAGGTGGCAAAGCCGGTCTCCACGGAGATCGTCCGCTTGCCGGCCCACTCGGCGACCATGGACGACTGCTGCCGGATTCTGGAGATGGCGCTCGGCGCGCCGCCCGCCGGCCCGGTACCGCTGACGCTCGGGATTCTGGAGATCATCGCCACAGCCGAGATCGTAGTCACCGCCGTCTACACGGCCGCCTCCGGCGACAGCGGGCCGTCGATCGAAGTCGAACAGGTGAAGCCACAAATCCTCACCATTTGACGGCGGCCTCCGGGTTGGTCGATTCCTGGCAGGGCCGGAGGCCTCGGCGAGCGCCCGCCGGCCCGGTAAACTAATTCTGGTGGTCAATCCGTCTCAAGGATCCCCCAATTGTGGCGTTGCTCCGTCTTTCTTCCCGTTCCCATCCGATACTTCCCGCGAACGTACTTGGTGTCTAGTTGTTCTGTTGCGAGTCCGCTTCCTCTGTGCTCATAAAGGCAGGGTAGCGGTCCTGGTACTACTGACTGAGGTAACCCATCGATTACCTACTGCTCCGCGTTCCCCACCCTAAAGGCTTTCGTTCCATGTTTTCAAACTGAGTGAGAAGGGCTGTGGGCCGAAATAGAAGTAACAATGCTCCGCGCGCTTTTCGCTGTTTGGGTTATTTGAGCAGTTGATCGCGTGCAAAGCGCTTGCTGAGCGGGCTGATTCCGAACGACACCACTGCCCAGGGGATTCTCAGAGGGCGGGGACGATGCAACTGCGAAGCAAACAAGTTAATCGACGCGATAAGGGCGGGCCACAACAGTTTGTACTTCGCACCTTCTTTCTTCGAGATTGTGCAATATTGCACATCAATTCCGACCACGCCGGGGGGATGATCAATAGTTATTTCAAGAAATACCGGCGCGTCCCTTTTTTTCAGGGCTCTCGGCGGGTGCTGCTTCGGGCAAAAGGGCAGCGATCAACAACACGAATAGACGGCCACAACGTCAGTTCGATAAACAGAGAACAACAATGTTGACACGAATGCTTAACCACACCCGAAACTCCATGGCCGAGCTTTCGTCGCTGCTCGGCGCATCAATCCTCCCTGCACAAAGCGCCGCATTCACTACATTAGCGAGAGCAGCGAAGGCTAAAAAAGATGCGCTCTTAATGTTTTGCGTGGCCGTGGTGCTGGCGGGCGGCGCGGCACAGGTGCGGGGGCAATCCGCGCTCGACGGTTTCGACCCGAACGCCAACTTCTCTGTTCGCGTCATCGTTGTGCAACCGGACGGCAGGATTCTGATCGGCGGCGATTTCACAACGCTCGCCCCTAATGGCGGAGTGAATGTCACTCGTAACCGCATCGCGCGGCTCAACCCGGACGGGTTGCTCGACACCACCTTCAACCCAGACGCCAACGACGCCGTTTACGTCATCGTCGTGCAACCGGACGGCAAGATTCTGATCGGCGGCGATTTCACAACGCTCACCCCTAATGGCGGAGCGGCTGTCACTCGTAACCGCATCGCGCGGTTGAACTCGGACGGCTCGCTCGATACTGCATTCAATCCGAACGCCAACGCTGTTGTCAGTGCAATCGCGGTGCAGGCGGACGGAAAGATCCTGGTGGGCGGGACTTTCAACGGAGCGAACAGCATCGGCGGACAGGCGCGCAATCACATCGCGAGGCTCGTTGCCACAACCGGCGCGGCGGATTCGTTCAACCCGGACGCGAGCGGGTTCGCTATCCCTGTCCCGACTGTCTCTACCATCGTGGTGCAAGCGGATGGCAGGATTCTAGTCGGCGGAAAATTCACCAACGTCGGGGCGCAGCCGCGCAGTCGCATAGCCCGGCTCGACCCGACGACCGGCGCGGCCGATTCGTTCAATCCGAACGCAAGCGGCTTTGGCCCTTGGGGCGTCGATAAAATCGCGGTGCAACCGGACGGCAAGATTCTGGTGGGCGGATCTTTTACAACCATCGGCGGGCAGCCGCGCAACTGCATTGCCCGGCTTGATGCCACGACCGGGGCGGCTGATTCGTTCGATCCGAATGCGGACAACACGGTTAGTACAATGGCCCTGTTGCCGGACGGGCGAGTGCTGATTGGCGGCGAATTCAACATCGTCGGCGGAGTGACCACTTTTATGGCGCGGCTGCATCCTGTTACCGGTGCGCCTGAAGCAGCGTTCAACCCCGGCTCGAACGAGCGTGTCGTTTCTATCGCGGTGCAATCGGACGGCAAGATCATTGTGGGCGGCGGTTTTACAATGGTCGGCGGACAGACCCGCAACAACATCGCACGGCTGGAAACTGACGGCAGGCTTGACCGGTACCTCGATCCTAACATCAACAACACCCCCTTCTCCGCCGCTGTCTTCGCCATCGCCGTGCAGCCAGACGGCAAGATTCTCATCGGCGGCGCCTTTACCACTGTTTTGGGTGTGGCGCGCAACAACATTGCCCGATTGAACGCGGACGGCCAGCTCGACACCGCTTTCAACCCGAACGCGAACGATCGAGTCCTTTCAATCGCGGTGCAGGCGGATGGCAAGATTTTAGCGGGCGGCGAGTTCAACAGCATCGGCGGGCAGGCGCGCAGTTGTATCGCGCGGCTCGATGCGGCGGGCGCGGCTGATTCGTTCGACCCGAACGCGACCAAAAGTCTCTCGCCCGCGGCCGTCCTTTCAATCGCGGTGCAGGCGGACGGCAAGATTCTTCTCGGCGGCGATTTTACAACGCTCTCGCCGAACGGTGGAGCACCGGTCCCGCGCAACTGCATTGCCCGGCTGAACTCGGACGGCACGCTCGACACCGCTTTCAACCCGAACGCGAACCTTCGAGTCGTTTCAATCGCGGTGCAGGCAGACGGCAAGATTTTAGCGGGCGGCGAGTTAACCAGCATCGGCGGGCAGGCGCGCAACCGCATCGCCCGACTCAACCCGGACGGGACGGCTGATTCGTTCAACCCGAACGCGAACAACCCTGTCTATGCAATCGCGGTGCAGGCGGACGGCAAGATTTTAGTGGGCGGCCTTTTCTTCGGAACGAACGGCATCGGCGGGCTGACGGGGGAGACGCGCAACAACATTGCCCGGATGAAACCTGACGGCACGCTTGACCTCGCTTTCAACCCGAACGCGAACGGTACTGTCCTTTCAATCGCGGTGCAGGCGGACGGCAAGATTCTGGCGGGCGGAGGGTTTGGAACCATCGGTGGGCAGGCGCGCATTTGTATCGCGCGGCTCGATCCCGCCACCGGCTTGGCTGATTCGTTCGACCCGAACCCGAACAGTAATGTCTATTCGATCGCCGTGCAGGCGGACGGCAAGATCCTAACGGGCGGCGTGTTCACACAAATTGGCGGACAGACGCGCAACTGGTTCGCTCGTTTGAGTAACGACACCGGCGCGCTGCAAAACCTGGCCGTGACGCAAACACGCGTTACATGGACCCGCGGCGGGTCAAGCCCGCAATTCCCGCGCGTTACCTTTGAGTATTCAACGGACAATGTGAACTACACTCCCCTGGGCACCGGCACGGCGGCCGGCAGCAACTGGACTCTGACAGGTTTGAACCTTCCGGCCGAACAGAACATCTACATCCGCGCCCGAGGTTATTATCGCGGCGGCAACGCGAACGGCTCGGAGAGCATCACGGAATCCGTGCGGAATGCGTTTCTGCTGACTCCTGTGACGTTAGTCTGGAACGGCTCAACAAGCTCCGACTGGCACACAGCATCGAACTGGACCCCCAACGCGGTGCCCACAACCTTCAACGACGTTTTGATTCCGACGGCGGGCGTGACTAATCAACCCACGATCAGCGCAGGTTTCTCTTCGATCAATGCGATGACCATCCAATCGAGCCGTGTATTGACGATCAACTCGTTGTTATTGCTCTCGACCGCCGCAGACGTCACTTCGGCTGGCACAATCACCGGCGCAGGCAAGCTCGTATTTGGGGGCTTCACCTTCACTCAAAACGGCTCGGTGTCGCTGGCCTCGGTAGAGTTCAGCGCCGGCGGTCACTTACTCACTGGGAGCGGCTCGTTCGCCTCGGGGATCATCACCGTTCTGGGCGGCGCGAGCGTCACACTGACCAGCAATCATTCCCTTAGCCTCCTCGCCATCAACAGCGGAGGCTTGTTTGACGCAACCACTCAAACTCTGACACTCACTGGAGCAGGAACGCCGATCTTTAACAGCGGGAGTTTCACCGCCGGGGGCAGCACGATTATCTATCAAGGCTCGGTCGCGCAAGGTGTCACCGGGAACATCAGCTACAGCGGGCTGACGATCAACAACGCGGCGGGAGTTTCGCTGGCAAGCGACACGACGGTTTACGGGTTGCTGAATCTCGCTACCGATCTCACGACCGGCGCCTTCACCCTGATGATGCCCGCAGCCGGATCGTCGACCGGCGCCGCGGATGTCGTCGGCAACGTCAAGCGAACCGGTTTCACCGCGGGCCTCGCTCCCCTGTCGTTTGGCAACCCCCTCAACACCCTGCAGTTCAATACCGGGACCGTGCCGACCGATGTCACGGTGAATCTGATAAGGTCCGCGCCTGCGGGCTTCTCCGGCAACACCGTTTCGCGAACCTATACGATCACTCCAAACGGAGGATCGGCGTTCACTGCGACGCTTCGGTTACGTTACAAGGATACCGAGTTGAACGGGCTGAACGAATTTTTGCTCGAGTTGTGGCGATTCAATGGATCGAGCTGGGTTTCGCCGGCCGGAGCCGCGACTCGTGACCCGGCACAGAACTGGATCGACGAAGTCGGCATCACAGCTTTCTCGCCGTGGGCAATCGCCGGCCCATCGGGACCAACCGAAGTCAAGCTGATCTCGTTTGACGCGATCGGCTACGACAACGGTGTGTTGCTTGATTGGAAGACCGGCTATGAGGTTAACAACCTGGGCTTCCGAATCTATCGCCAGGAGAGCGGTACTCGCACGCTGTTGAATCAGGCGCTCGTCGCAGGATCGGCTCTGGTAGCCGGTTCCACGGCGCTCACCGCCGGACGAACTTATGCCTTTTGGGTTGATGCCAAAGACGCAGATCAAGATTCCGGCTTCTGGCTAGAAGACATCGACCTCAACGGCACATCAACCTGGCACGGCCCCTTCTTCGTGAAGCAGGTTGGTGGCAAGCTTCCTGTTCGCACGCTGGCCGAATCGTTGAGTCAAGTCGGGCGCACGAACGAAGCCGGTGCGACTCACGCGGTTGAGACCTTCGCGCAATTGGCCAAGCCAAATCAATCAGCGTTGTCGCCCGTCTCACTTCAACAAACAGGCCTCGCCTCTTCACGTGCTGTCAAGATCGGCATCACGCGGGCAGGCTGGTATCGAGTCACTCAACGCGAGTTGATTACCGCCGGGCTCGATCCAAATACGGACCCCAGATCTCTTCGGCTTTTCGTCGAGGGGATCGAAGTGCCCATCTTTCTCGAAGGCGAAGAGGACGGAGGATTCGACGCCACCGATTCGGTCGAGTTCTACGGGGTCGCTCTGAACACTCCTTCCACCGGCACGCGGGTCTACTGGCTCATCGGCGGCTCTGAACTCGGGCTCAGAATCAAGAAGACGCCGTTTGCAAAGGGCTATCCCTCGGGCGAGAGCTTCGCATACACAGTTGAGCGCCGCGACCGAACGATCTACTTCTCTGCTCTCCGCAACGGTGACGAGGAGAACTTCTTCGGTTCTGTCATCAGTTCAACCGCCGTCGAGCAAACACTCACGGTAAACAACCTCGCTCAATCAGCTAGAGAAAGCGCAATCATCGAAGCCTCGGTTCAGGGGGTCACCAATCTCCCGCATCAAGTCGGCGTAACCTTGAACGGCTCTTCAATCGGGAGCCTCGTCTTCAACGGTCAGGCGAAGGGCCAACTGAAGATCGAAGTCTCTCAAGCAATCCTGCGAGAAGGTGAAAACGTCATCTCCCTGCAATCGATCAACGGACCAAGCGACATCAGCCTGGTTGATTCGATTCGCATCACCTATCAACACACCTATCGCGCGGAGAACGATACGCTGGGCCTGTCCGCTAAGACGGGCGAGTCGCCGACTATCAGCGGCTTCTCGACCAAAGACGTTCGCGTTTTCGACGTCACCGACGAGCTCAACGTTCAGGAACTGGCTGTTTCGTTAGACGAGGCGAAAGATAGCTTCTCGGCAACGGTCACCGCTTCGGGAGTTGGTGAACGCAAGCTTCTGGCTCTGACGGAAAACAAGGCTGTTTCGGCATCGAGCGTCACTGCGAACTCACCTTCTAAGCTGCGCGAACAGAACAACGCTGCCGATTTCATTATCATCACCCGGGCAAATCTGTTTGACTCGCTCAAACCGCTCGCAGCGCTGCGAAGCAAACAAGGTCTCAAGACCGCGCTGATCGATATCGAAGACGTGTACGATGAGTTCAGCTTCGGCAACAAGTCTCCTCAATCGATCAAGGCTTTTCTCGCTTACACGTCGAATAGTTGGAAGCTAAAGCCCCGTTTTCTCTTGTTGGCCGGCGACTCCAGCTATGACGCCAGGGGCTATCTGGGTCTTGTCGACAACGACCTCATTCCGACCAAGCTAATTGACACGGCTTATCTGGAAACCGCATCCGATGATTGGTTCGCGGATTTCGACGGAGACGGTATCGCTGATCTGAGCGTCGGGCGCCTGCCGGTCCGCACCATTGAAGAAGCTTCGCTCCTTGTCGCCAAAGCGATCTCTTATGGACAATCAGCTCCTTCAAGCGAAGTTACGCTTGTAGCTGACAGCAACGACGGATTCGACTTCGAGAGGGCGTCTACGATCCTGCGTACGCTGATTCCAGCGAGCCTTCGGGTCAGCGAGATATTCCGTTCCAGAACCGATGACCCGACCGTGAGAAGTGAGCTACTCGACGCGATCAATCGCGGTCAGAAGATCGTCAACTACACCGGTCACGGCTCGGTGAATGTGTGGCGAGGCAACCTACTCACGGCGGCAGATTCGTCGCTGTTTACCAACAGAGACCGTCTCTCATTGTTCGTGATGATGACCTGCCTGAACGGCTATTTCCACGACGCAATGCATGAGTCGCTCGGCGAGAGCTTGTTGAAATCAGAGAACGGTGGCGCCGTCGCCGTATGGGCCTCTTCGGGGATGACTCTGCCTCAAGAGCAGGCATTGCTGAATCAGGAAGTGTTCCGCCTGGTGTTCAGCCCAAACCATCGCAACCTGACGCTTGGCGAGATTGTGCGACACGCAAAAGCAACGGTTAAGGATCCGGACATCCGCAGCACGTGGATTCTTCTCGGCGACCCGACGATGCGATTGCGGTAATCTTTGGGCTCTGACTCCTCAAGCCACGCCGCTCTGCCTCGAATCGGTCGCGGGTTCAAATCCCGCCCCCGCAACCACTTAGCTGAAACCAGTCAGGAATAGCACAGGAAGAAGGGCCGCTCGCCAGCGGCTCTTTCTTTTTAGCTTTGCTTTCTAGTTTGGAGCATCACTGAATGATCGCCGTTGCAAGCACCTCAGTCGCCTCCTCGGCTGTCGTTGGATCTACGTGAACGTAGATGTCCGACGTGGTCGAAATGCTACTGTGGCCGAGCAGGTCGTGAGCAAGCCCGCCCCGTTGACTCATCTAAAAAAGTGCTCGAAATGCGCCCGCCCGAAATGCGCCCGCTTGAGCGACCGATCGCGGTCGTGTATGCTGCGTCACGCCATTTCATAGAGTACCAGCACTCTGTGAGATGCACTCTGCAATGTCCACTCGTCGAACCGTACCAAACAGATCTGCTCGTCCTTCGGAATAACTGATGATCGAGCAAACTTTTCGCCAACTCTTGACGACGCACACACGCGATTAAATCAAGGAGATTAAATGGGATTCGAATTGGTGAATGATGCGTTTTATCCGCCCGACAGTACCGATCCGGATACTTATTCGATCGCGATCGACATCGGAACAACTATCGAATTTATATTTCAACTCACCACGGCTCAGAATGTCATCCTCTATCTTATGTTCCCCGAGTTGCCCGAAGGCTGCCAGAACTCGAGAACCGTGCTTGTTAATAATCTCTCTTTCACTGCGGCCTATGATCAAACGGGCTCCTGGATTCAGGTTGGCCCGATCTCTTGCCAGCCGGGCACCAATGTGATCACGATTATGGAATCTTCTCAGGATGCCCCTGCTCCGCAGTGGCCGCCCGATTCGGTGCTCTGTTATATCTCAAACGTAATGGTCGGGGACAGTCAAATCAACCTCCAATCCTGGTTCAACGACCCGAACGCATCCCTCGCAGACTGGATCAATATCGCTCCGCCAGCTGGGAACAACTACGAGGCCGACTTTGTAGAAGGCTCGTACTTCCAGGGACCCGTCTACAACTTTGGCACAGGGGACTTCACTCTCGAAGCCTGGGTAACGACGACTTCCGGCGGGCCCGTATTCACGCTTACCGGTCCCGCGGCGCAATCCGTGGGTCAGGAGTATCTCCTACTCGCCGTTCAGTCGGATGGCACGGTCTTCGTTGGTTGTCGAGATTCAGAAACGGGAATGGTGGGAATCTGGACCCTGTCAGACGATCAGGCAATCCTGGACGGAGAACCTCATCACCTTGCAATGGTGCGACAGGGCACTGTTATTACGATCTACCTTGACGGTGATCCGCTTTCGCCTGCGCCCTTTAACATTCAACCCGCGGGAACGATCGATCTCAGCAGCGTCAATGTCGTGTTTGTGGGATTCGCGATCATGCCGCCCACGATTTCTCAACCGGGTGATCCCTTCGTTGCATGGACTTTAGACTCGTACTACTTTGTTGGTCAGATGGATGAGGTCCGCTTCTGGAGCATTGCGTTGTCACAGGGCCTCATAGCCGACGGTATGCATCACGAGTTGACGAATACCGAACCAGGGCTCGTTGGACATTGGACCTTCGATAATCAGGATGGTACGGATTCCTCGCCTCTTGGAAACAATCTGAGCCCAACCGTCAGCATGCAATACCAATTATCAGAGGTGGATTTCGAACCGCCTGGCCAGCCGTACCTGATAACTCAGGTGCAGTTGATGGAAGACTACATTTCCGACAACACGCAACCTTCGGGATTCAACACAGTCAATGGATATCGCGTGGTGATCTCGGCAAGAGACGGTTTCGGTAATCCGTATTTTCCGCTGCCGGATACGCCCACGCCCACGATGATTTCCATATGGGGAGTCGAACCAGCCGAACTTGTTTTTATGGATGGCACCAGCGCGTCAGTAGGCCCGTCGACGCCTTGCATTCGTCCGTTGGACTCGATGAGCGAGCTCACATTCGTAATTGATTCCCAGAGTCAAATCACCTGTCCTGTTCTGAGGGTGAACGCAAGCTTCATGGCAGAGTACGAGCGACTGGTGATTTCGCCGGACCGGCATGTGCACGCGATCCTGGCAAACGTAACCGGGGATCAACTTGCCGGGAATGCGCCGTTGCCGTCGGGCAAGACTGCAGCGTTGGGGAACCTCCCTTCAAATCTCAGTCCCGACCTCCTCGACAACGTAGCATCGGTCATCTCCAACGTGATGAGCGCTGCCGTCCCACACAGCGTGCAACCCGAGCGGCCGCTAACCCGGACGCGCGATCTGCCGCTCGACGAACCAGTCTCTCCTCCCTATGAAGCGATGTACCAGAACCTTGAGCTGCTGACATCGCCATACGACTTTGTCAGTAACATGGCTTCGGCTCATTATCTGCAGACCGATGGATTAGTCTTGAGAATCCTTGCCCCGGAAAGCATGCCCACCAGCCTCTGGCAGTACGATTTCACGAGTAATTCTTTCACGCCGCTTACCGACGCCCAGCGATCGGCGATGCTTGATCCTCTCTCGGTAGCGCATCAGGACAACTACGCAGTATTGTTTGCGGGTAACCAGAGCGTCAGCCTCACGAACTCGCAACTGATCTATACCGCCAATCAGATTCAGACGCGCTCCGTCAGCAGCTTCGAAGACTGGTTATCTGATGCTGAGAGTTTCGTCGTGACCACCGTCGAAGCTGCTGTCGATCAGGTCGCGGGTGCGGTTAAGACCATCGTGGTCACGGCAATCAAAGATGCGGAGACGGCGGTGGATTTTGTTCTTCAGACCGTCGAGGACGCTGCCAGTTTCGTGGCGGCGTTCCTGGGCAAGCTGGGAGTGACGATCGGTGAGATCGTCGACTTCGTTACTTCGCTGTTCTCCTGGAGCGACATTCTTCAGACTCAGAACGGCCTCCAGCAGGCGATGCTCAGCATGCAGAGCGTCTTGAAGAGCGTCGCAAACAGCGCACAGTCCAGGATCATAGACGCAATACAGAGCTGCGAGAATGAGATAAACAGTCAGTTCGATCAGTGGCTCGAAAAGGTTGGTAACACCAGTCTGGCAGATCAAAGCCAGGCCAACGCCAACAATCAACCACAGAGCATTCAGGCACGTTACCTCCACTCACTCCTCGCATCTAACATGTCGGCAATCGCTCCGAATGCGGTGAACCCAATAAGTGATCTGGTTTCGCAACAAGTATTGAACGGATTGAGATCGACCTATGATGACGAGGCACTTAATTCGCTTTCAACCGCCTTGAACGGGACCGGTATCCAGTCCTACTTCACGAATCCGCACAACCTGTTTCAGGAGCTTCTTTCGAATTTTCTTCAGGCAGTCAGGTCGCTGGTACTGGACTTCCTCAACCTGATTCAGGGAGGCGTGAACCTGTTGTTTGGAGCAATCGATTCGCTGATTGACGAGATGTTCGCGCTTGCGACTACACGAATCGACATTCCTCTACTGACACCCTTCTACGAAAACGTCGTGATGCAGGGCAATGGAAACAAGATGAGTCTGCTGAGCCTGGTGTCGCTAGCCGCAGCGATTCCGGTTACCGCTGCTTACAAGGCGATGAGCGGGGGACAACCTCTATTCAGCGCTCAAGAGATTCAGGATCTGGGGAATCCGAACTGGTCCGGCTACACAGCATTGGTGAGTCAAGCACAAGGTATAATCGCGGGCACAGATACACAGGAAACAGTTGCGCAGGCGGCGGGCGGGGCTTCCGCAGCGGCAGCTCCCGCATTGCTGCAGTCAGACAGCGGCCCGGAGGGGCAGGAGACAATCACCACGATGCAGAAGGTCTCGTGGTGCTTCAATTTCTTCTATGCGAGTTCTACCCTGGTCTGGGGACTTGCTTGTGTGGTTGAAGACACTGTACAGGAAGCTCCGGCGGTGATCGTCCGCACCAAGCTGATCTCGCAGTTTCTCACGTTGGGCTCGGGCTTCCCTTTGCTTGTGAACTACGGGGACACCGGACCTAAACTCACGATTGAGTTTGTAATTTGGGGTTCGGAATTCCTGCCATTCTTCAGCAACGTCGGGGCGGCTTACAATCAGCCGTGGAATCAGTCAGGCGACCCGATCGCCACGGGAGTTTACGGTTGTCTGCAGTTTATCGCGTACCTGGACCTTTACGTTCAAAGCCTCATTCAGGCAGGCACTGCATTTGATCTGGATTCGTTCATTACCTGGAGGATCAATTGCCTGGACAGTCTGGAGTGGATACCGCAGCTTGCTAAACTGAATCCCGCGTACAAGTGGGCGGTGCCTCTTCTGGACGCGGCGGCTTATGCGGGCGTTGGCTTCGGCACGGGCGCGTACACGCTGGCTCAGATGGGGCAGGCAGATTAGCAAAGTTGACGCCTCCAGTACTTAGGGAAGACTGAGGACCTGAGAGGGAGTGAACCTACCACAGAACAAATAGAAATAGAGATTCCCCCATAGTCAGGTTCTATTCTTTTGTCACCACTCGGCTACGATAACTCAACTAGCAGCGCTTTCGCTTCACGCAACTCAACCGTATCGAATCCCTCGGTGAACCCCTCATAGATTTGTGCGAGAAGACTTCGCGCTTCTTTCTGTTTACCCTGTTTTTGATAGAGGCGGACCAGGCTCATCACCGCGCGCAGCTCCCAGGACTTAGCCTTCTGCTGTTGGGAGATCCTGGTGGCCTGATGAAAACACGCTTCGGCCTCCACAACCGCCGGCGGCTCGACCTCAACAACCGCTCTTCCACCTGCGGACGCTCGTGAAACGCGTCGATCCGCAGCTTGCATAAGTAACAGTTCGCCTTTGATACGATACAGCTCAGCGAGGTAGCTTCCTTCCCCATTGCGATTGGCCAGCTCCAGCGCCTCCTCCAATACGCGGAGTCCCTCCTCCGGTTGGCGCGTCTTTCCCAACGCCTCGGCCAGCAGAGCCAAAAAGTGAGGACGTAGTAGTTCAGTGCCTGTTGCTTGAAGAGCAGCAAACCCCCGGCGCATTTGTTCGATCGCCTCTTCCTCCGACCCCTGCTCGAGTAGCGCCCAGCCCCGCGTAATCGTTGCCCACGCCTGATACATCACCAGCCCATGTTCGCTGGAAACGGCGATGACGGCTTCAGCGTGTTCTTGCGCCAGCCGCTCTTCCCGGCGTAGCTGATGAAGAATCGCCGCAAATACCAGCGAGTGCGCGAGACCGAGAGGTTCGGATAACTCGCGGGCCAGGGCCAGGGCTTCCTGGATCCGGTCCAAAGCCTGATCGGGTTCGCCGAGAAACCAAAGCGACCAGGCGGCAAAGCACGGCATCGCGACTCCTGGGTTCAGTGCGTAGATGAATGAATCATCGAGATGTCGCTCGGGTTCGTAGAGTAAGCGGGCCTTCTCAAAGTGTTCCATGGCCAGAGTAAACTCTCCCAGACACATGAAGGTGGCCTCCAAAGCCAAGTGACCTCGCATCGCGAGCCCCGGATACGGAAGGCGCTCCGCCAGGCGCAAAAATTCCTCGGCGATCTCGCGGGCAATCCCGAACTCCGCCCTCAAATTATGATATGTCCTGAGCCCCCACAGTACTTCAGCAATATCCGGCGTCTCGTCTAACTGCTGACACAGTTCTCGAGCTCTCGTGTATGCGCTGCCTACACCAGGCGCCGCATAGCCCCCGGTCGCAGTCAATGGCACGCCGAGAGTGAGTTGCAGACTGAGTTCTTGCTCTGCGCGTTCAGAACTGTCCGGCAGTCTCCCGAGTAACTCCAGCCCCCGGCGCGAGAGTCTGACCGCCTCCTGATACGCAAACCGGCGGATGGCATTCTCGGCTGCCATCTGCAGGTACTTAACGGCTCGTGTCAAGTCTCGCGCTTGCTCAAAGTGTACCGCGAGTTCCGCGGCAATCTCTCCAACCCGATCGCCGTAGATGATTTCACCGCGTGCGGCGATCCTCCCGTGGATTTTTGAGCGCCTTGTTAGCGCCACACGCTTGTAGAGCACATCCAGGTAAAGGGCGTGAATGAATCGGTAACGCGGTGTAATCGTCCCATCTGGTAAGTCGGCCAGGTAGGCAGGCAAAAGGAAGTGATGACGCCGTGCCAGCCCATCACACACCTCCTCAATCTTTATGACGTCTTCGTCCAGGCCCGCCGAGATGGCCACGGCCGAGCAATCCATCCCGACAACGCTCGCCCCTTCCAGCACCCGCTGCTCCTTCTCGCTAAGACGCTCGATGTGTTTCTCAATCATGTCGCGGATATTCTCAGGCACGCCCAATTCAACTTCGTCCAACTCAACTTGCAACTGCCAGCGTCCCTCGTACTCCGCGATAATCTTCTCGTTGACAAGGTAGTCCGCGACGTTGACCATAAACAGAGGATTTCCCTCCGTTCGCTCGTGTATCAACCTCGCAAGCCCTGCGGGAAGTCGATTGGTGGGAAATCTAACTGAGAGATACCTGGCAACCGCCTTTGCGCTGAGGTATTCGAGCGGCAACTCCTCGCATTGCTGCTTGGCCAGCAACTCCTGCTTGACTGCCTTGAGCGGATGCCCGCTTACAATCAACTCCGCAGTCCGATAGGTCCCAATCAACATCAGCTGCGCGGCATGACGCTTCCTTGCCAGGTATGAGATCAGATCCAGCGTCGAGTAATCGCTCCAGTGAAGGTCTTCAAATATGAGCACCAGCGGCAGGTCTCCAGTCAGCGCCTCCAATGCCTCGCTCATCTCTCGCAGCATGCGCTCGCGGTTCGCTCCTAACACTTCTCGACTCAACAACTCGCGATCTGAAGCGCTCACCAAAGATGGCATTTGCAGCAGCCACATCGGCGCATGGGCGCGCAGCAAATCGACAACCTGCCCCTCCTCTCGACACAGCCGTCCGATAGCTTCGAGAACCGGCAGGTACGCTTCACTCTTTCCGTACTGCTCCAGACATTGCCCTCGAACTATCCGGATGCTCCGATCAGAAGCTATGCTCCGCGCGAACGTGTCGACCAGAGCGGTCTTGCCGATGCCTGCTTCTCCAATAACAAACACTATCTGGCGCTCTCCTCGAAGCATCTTCTCAAGCCAGCTTTGCATCCGCGACAGCGCTTCGTCGCGTCCGACAACTCCCAGCGGGGCATATGCGGCCGGCAGAGGTGAAGAGGAAATGGCTCTATTGCTCCCGATCTCCTGATCTTCTGCGGGCACCTGCCCGCCCGTTGCGATCTGGCCGATGAAGCGATAGCCTCGACGATGCGCGGTTTCAATGAAGCGAGGAGACTTTGGATCGTCGTCGAGAGCTTCGCGGAGCTGTCGAATGGTGACTTTGAGGACGGCTTCGCCGACAAAGGTCTCTGGCCAGACGGCGTTGAGGAGTTCCTCTTTGGTGACGAGCCGGCCTGGCCGCCCGAGAAGATAGTCGAGCACAGCAAAGGCCTTGGGTCTGAGCTTTATTGCTTGTGAGCCTCTCCACAGGCACTCGTTGCCCAGGTCCAGACAAAAGGGATCGAAGATTATCCGTTTTTCGTTCCCCACTGTAGTCACCGAACGTTACCGAAATTTTACAGCAGGTTTATGACTTAGAGCGCACGCTCGGAGTATTGTCTACTCTTAATGGAGGGATGGCAATACAAGGCGGCATTCGTTATACAGTTTCGACCGGAAACCGATATTGGGGCTGCGCGATTCGAGGGCAGGGTTGAGCATATGGCATCGTCCAAGGCATCGCGATTTCACTCGCTCGACGAGCTGCTTGCTTTCATCGCAAGCGTGCTGACTGAAGTCCGCAGCACAGAGCAACACTAGTCATTCAAACTTAGATACGATGACGACGAAGCCACGACTACTGGTGCTCGACGACTACGAAGGACGGATGGCCCTCGCCCCTGCGATGAGCCGAATACGCGAGCTGGCCGATGTGACCGTGCGAGATCGGCCCCTCGCACCGGAGGACCGAGCCAGCCTGGCCGACGTGCGGGTGTTGTTGGCCATTCGTGAGCGGACCCGCTTGGAAGGCAACTTCTTTGACCGGTTCCCCAATCTAGAGCTCGTGTTGCAGACCGGCGGACATGCTTACCACCTCGACGAGCCGGCCGCGACCCAGCGTGGCATCACGGTCGCGCTCGGCCGCCGCGCTCGCACGCCGACGGTGGCCGTTCCCGAGCTCACTTTTGGCCTCATGCTGGCCGTGTTGCGCCAGATCCACCCACTGGCCGCGCAGCTATCTCGCGGCGAGTGGCCGGCGGCCGTGGGTCGCACGCTCGCCGGGCGCACCCTGGGCATCCTCGGCATGGGTCGGCACGGCCGCCCGGTCGCCCGAATCGGGGCCGCTTTTGGGATGCGGGTGGTGGCTTGGGACCGAGGGCAGCAGTACCAGGACGACGAGCCGGCCGTCGAGAGGTTACCTTTGGACGAGCTACTGGTCGTCTCCGACGTGATCTCCATCCACCTCCGGCTTTCCCCGGAATCCCGCGGTCTACTCGACCGTGCGCGTTTAGCCCAGACTCGACCCGGCGCGTTGCTCATCAACACCGCTCGCGGCGGTATCGTGGACGAGAACGCCCTGGTCGAGGCGCTACGAGACGGTCCGCTGGGCGGCGCCGGTCTGGACGTTTTTGCAACCGAGCCGCTCCCGGCGGCAAGCCCCCTGCGCACACTGGCGAACGTCGTTCTTACCCCACATATCGGCTGGAAGGTTGATGAGGTCTTCAACGAGTTCGCGGAGATCGCTGCCGACCAGCTCGCGGCTTGGCTCGACCACCGACTGGCTGTGGTCGAGGTTCTGAACCCAGCGGCCGTGCGTCTGCCCAAGGAGCGAAGGGGCGGCTTGGCCCTGGAGGCGCGCGACGCTTGAGCCACTGACTCTGTTGTGCTCTCGCGCTCTCACAATATCGCGGGACGAAGGATCCTACATCACTACGCTGAGCACTTCGAGTTCTCCTCGCCTTTCATCATCCAGCTCGCACAAAGACAATCACCTCGCTTGCATTACCAAAACGTTACCGCACTATAACGGCAAGTTTATGACTTGCCCGTCTCAGTAGCACTATCCTCCTCGCTTGATGAAACAAGTTTCATCAACCTGCCAGCGAGCAGGAATTCAATGAATACGAGGACGAAAGAATGAATAGGTTTAAGAACTTTCTAGCGGACACCGTAAGCCTGAAGCAAGAGGCAAAGAATCGCATTAAGAGATACGGGCTTGCAGTGCCGATCGCCGTCATTGGATTGACGGTAATTTTCACCGCTCACGCTCAGAATCAGGATGATGCGGTAATGCCCACAGTCTTTCAGGCCGCAGGGCCAAATGCGGCTTCGATAAACGGCACGATAACTGAGTTCAGCGCCGCGCTGGGCGGAATCAACAACGGCGTTACGCCGCCGGGCGGGCCGATAATCGCGGGCGGACGCCGCGAGATCAATTGGGACGGCGGCAACGCCGCAAACACCACAACGACTCTGACACCGACACCAGTGCTGGACCAGTTTCTTGTTGGACGCGGCGCCCGTTTCACGACACCGGGATCCGGTTTCGTTCAAGCTCCGCCCTCGGGGTTGGCCGCTGCCGATGTTTTCAACAACCCGAGCTACGCGACGATCTTCAAAGCCTTTAGCCTATCGCGGCTTTTCTCGGCCATCGGAAGCACCGTGACCGATACGCTTTTCTTTGTGCCGGGCACTAGTGATGTAAAGGCGGTGACGCGCGGATTCGGCGTGGTCTTTTCAGATGTCGACCTTCCGGACGGAGGCGACGACCCCAGCCCCAAGCAAGGAGGCAAACGCGCGAGCACACTGATCGAGTTTTTCGGCGCTCGTGGCGAGCTGCTGTTCAGCAGCTTTGCGCCCGCCTCACCGGGAGACGGCAATCTGTCGTTTTTCGGAATCGTTTTTGACGATGCTCGTATCGCCAGTGTCCGGATCACAACCGGCGCGACCCCGGGGCTCGATGACAGTCCAAAGCGAGATGTTGTGATGATGGACGACTTCATCTACGGCGAGCCCCAACGCTTACCCTAAACCCAGGGGCGCAGTGCCTGACAATCGTGTGCAGTGGGCGAGCCCGTTAAGGCTCCGCCCCTCACACGAGTTCGTTAGGCGCGATGAGCCACGCCAAGGAGGAAATCATGACGAACAGGAAAGAAACGACGCATCCCGTAGCAAGGGCATCCTTGGGGTCGCTCGGCCCGGATGAACTGAGGAGCTTGTTCAGCGCCGCTTTTGTCTCAACGAAGATTCACGAAGGACCCGAGCGAGAAGGCTCAGAAGGAAAGGGTTCGGTAAAAGTTTCTCCATGTCTGACCTGTAGGTCACGAGGTTTCCAATGGTGAACCAGATTGTAGTAGTCCAGGGATGCGACCGCAGGCAGTGTGACTGCGCGATCTGTTGGCAAAACGTCGGTCAGGTCGCGCGCGGCGAGGAGCCCTCACTTCCGGTTCGCGTGTACAAAAGCACTGACCGCTGGTCGGCCGCCCGCCACTACAAGGCTCGGTTCCATGCGGTCACCGTCGCTACTCGTTTGGTCAAGCTGGCTCCCTAGATTGAGCGAGCGAACGCGCAGCGCGAGTGAAACACCACTTCGCGGGGAGGTTGGCTCACTCCGCGAAGCGAACGGCCGCGTAGCGCCAGGCGTGTCTCGTTGGGGTTTCTGGAGGTTGTCATGCGACAGATCTCACAACTAGCAATTCTTGTCCTTTTGTTTGCTGCATTGGCCGGGCATGTACAGAACTCCCGCTCGGCCGCCTCCGACAAATGTGCCAACGAGAGTGCTTCCGAAGGAAATCCGGACGAACCCGCCGCCGACTATGAGATCGGCACGAACAGCGCGTGGTCTAGCAGATTAAGAGCTGGTTTTGGCCTATTGAGAAGAATGGACGAAGGGGTAATTAGAGCATTCGAGCAAGCCTGGGTGATCTCGGGCTGCGGGAGTAATAGCCGTGAGGGTGTCGTTCTGATCTTTCTGAGGGAAGACGGCAGCTACAGAGGCAAGTCGCTAGGTTTCAGAAACGAATAT
>DASRIZ010000090.1:0-4358 GCA_035649735.1 Blastocatellia bacterium
GGATGCAATGAACTGCTTGCTGACCGAGCCGATTTTGAAGACAGTCTCGGGCCTCGCAGGTACGTTAAGTTCTGCATTAGCCATCCCATAGCCTTCAGCCTTGATGATCTTACCGTCCCTCATAACGGCGATCGAAACGCCGGGAACATGCTGCCTCTGCATCTCGGCTTTGACGAAGTCGTCGATGTTGTCCGCCCGAGCCGCCACCGCGGCAGTCAACAACAGAGCGATCGCAAAAAGTGGACTACGCTTGCTGTGCATTTCTCTTTCCTCCGTGCAGGGTCGTTTAGTTTTTCTCACTATCGCCTCAAGTTCGATTGGTGTGCCCAATTGGAAAGCTTCGCAAATCCTAACAGCTCACTGTCTTGGCTCCAACAAACGGCTAATCCAGAGCGGCTCTCGCGGTTCTACTTTCAGCGCCATACCTTTACTTAGCGCCCAACGGTGAAGCCAGGACAAACCCTTCGGACCAGCATAGTCATCGGGCAAACGATACGCCGGATCCTTTAGCGCCTGCTCGAGCGTGATGAATGTATAGCCTCTCTTTCTCATCATTTGAACTAGCTGGTCAAAATAATCCGCGTTCAAAGGGTTGTCATGAAGCAGCAGCACCTGTTTGATTTCGTAGCCCACGACCTCAATCGACAGCCGCTCAAAAAAGTCAAACGTCTGCTCCATGTAATCGATATATGCCGTACCCACGCGTTGCATTGTGGCCGTATCACGTCTGCGCAATGCTCTGGCGTACGCTTCCGCAAACACCCACTCCTGATTGTCGATGGTGACGGGTGCGATCTGATAACCGCGCTCGACCAGAAACTTCTCGAACGCCCTCTTCGTGTCCAGATCCTTGCCGGCGTGAAGATACGGGTGGCGAAAAAACCTTATTTTTCTCCCTCGTTCCTCGAGCAACTTACGAGTAACTGACTCACCGCGAATAACGTCGGCTTGGTACTTCGCGAGAGGGGTATTGTTTAGATCGAAGTGCGAAAAGGAATGATTTCCCAGCTCCAGGCCGGCGTCTAACCACATCTTAAGCAACCCGGTCATGACCCCTTTCCTGTTATCACATAGCCTGCTTTCAACAACCATTCCAACCGCGGGGATTTTCTGTGCAACCACGGTTGCAAGGAGCTTCCTGTTTAATGCCTCCAAAACTCTGAAATCACATCCGGCTCCGGCAAGCTGCACGCCGGGTAGATCATCAAAGGTGATCGCGACCTCCCTTGAACCACCGCGGCTGACTACTTGATTCTTTGCCTCTACAGGCGGGACAAGGATCGCTGCAAGGAGACAGGCGACGGTTGGGACTATTAGAAACTTTTCCTTCATTATCAAGAACTAACTCTCGCTGACCGACTCCGCGACGCCACAAGTCAACCTGAGTTGAAGTATTGAGTCAATACCTGTCGAGGGCCGTTTCCGACCTCTCCGATAAAAGCTATAACGCCGCGTCAGGGACGCCGTTAACAAAATTGAGATAGTTTTCAGCCTCCAGTCATCGAACTCCAGTAATAAGGGTCCTTTCACTAGGTACGTTCGTTGTTGCCTTGCTGGGTGCAAGATGGATGTACAAGGTTCGGAGCGGAGGGTCGAGTGAGGCGTCCATTACACCTCGCTGAACCTACGAGCCTTTGACTCTACGGAGGCGGGAGGTGGTGTGCGGTTGACTTACAACATCATCAGGTAGGTTCCGAATGTCGACATTTCACGCCGGCTCGCCCCCCTGATTTTCCACGGTATCCCTTGCGTGCGCTGCGGGTGACGTGACATCCTAGCCGCGTGCCGCGCCCAACCGAAGAAATCGGCATGGCGGTCGGTGAACTCTAACCAAATAACAAGGAGCCGTGAGATTTATGCAAGCAAGAACAGCGGCAGTTCGCGATGCAGTTTCCACCGAGGAATGGCAAGCCCGAATCGATTTGGCGGCGGCGTATCGTCTGGCAGCGCTCTTCGGATGGGATGATCTGATCTTTACTCACATCTCCGCACGCGTCCCAGGACCGGAACACCATTTTCTCATCAACCCGTACGGGTTGATGTTTGATGAGATTACCGCGTCGAGCCTTGTGAAGGTTGGTCTCGACGGCATCAAGGCGATGGAGAGCCCGTTTTCAATAAACCCGGCGGGGTTCACGATTCACAGCGCAATTCACGCGGCGCGCGAGGATGCGATGTGCGTGATGCATCTCCACACTCGGCATGGCGTCGCAATCTCCGCAAAGAAGCACGGTCTGCTTCCGATTTCACAACAGTCATTGTTCGCGCTGGCCTCGATCGCTTATCACGATTACGAAGGCCTTGCTTTAAACGAGGATGAGAAACCGCGGCTGGTCACAGACCTGGGCGATAAGAACAACCTTATTCTCCGAAACCACGGACTGCTGACTATCGGCACTAACGCCGCCGAAGCGTTTCTTGCGATGTACAATCTCGAACGCTCTTGCGAGATTCAGTTGATGGCCGAGGCAGGCGGGGCCGAGCTCATAGAAATATCGCAACCCATTCTCGACGGGATAACCGCCCAGTCGAAAGTCGTCACCAAGGGAATTGGCGCCGATCTTGTTTGGCCCGGTCTCTTGCGCAAGCTCGATAAGATCGATCAGTCTTATCGCGACTGATTGTGCGCGCTAAGACGCGAAGGACCGCGAAGACCCAAAGATCAAATGAAACGACTCCTTGTGGTAATTCTTACCGCGCTGATTTTCTCGCTGCTCCCAAACCAGAGCGTCTTAGCCCAACGCAAACCAAACATTATCTTTATTTACGCCGATGACATGGGTTATGGCGATCTCGGCAGCTACGGTGCCAAGGGCATCAAGACCCCGAACCTCGATCGAATGGCCGCAGAAGGTCTGCGACTCACAAATTTTTATTCGGTGGCGCCGGTGTGCACTCCATCGCGCGCCGCGCTGATGACCGGACGCTACGCCGCCAGGATGGGCATCGATCAGATGCGGTTGCGGAACGTGCTTTTCCCTGCCGACAAGACGGGATTACCGCAGTCTGAAACCAGCGTCGCGCGAGCTCTAAAGGAGCGTGGATATGCAACCGCCTGCGTAGGCAAATGGCACCTCGGTTGTGTGGCGCCACATCGTCCCAACGATCACGGGTTCGACTACTACTTTGGTATTCCTTACAGCAACGATATGAACCCGACACCGCTGATGCGTAACGGCGATGTCGTCGAGGAGCCGGCAAATCAAGACACCCTCACCCGGCGGTACACCGAAGAGGCGATAAGCTTTGTCGAACGAGAAAAGGGCAGGCCGTTCTTTCTGTATCTGGCGCATAACATGCCGCACATTCCTTTACACGTGTCGGATCGGTTCAAAGGCAAGTCAGCCAGCGGGCTGTACGGTGATGTGATCGAAGAGTTGGACTGGAGCGTTGGGGAGGTTCTCAAGGCGCTCAAGCGGTTTGGTTTGGATCGCGACACTATAGTTTTCTTTTCCAGTGACAACGGTCCGTGGTATCAGGGCAGCGCCGGTCCGCTTCGTGGCCGTAAGGGTTGGACTTACGACGGCGGCGTGCGAGTGCCCGGTATCGCGCGCTGGCCCGGCCACATCCCATCGGGTGCGGTCTCAAATGAACCGGTTGCTACCATTGACTTCTTTCCGACCGCCCTTGCTCTGGCAGGGGAGCACGTCACCCCTACTGGACTCGAGCGGCAGCCACTGGACGGCAAGAACATACTCCCGTTTCTGCTTGGACGTGCCACAAAGAGTCCCGAAAGTCTTTACCTGTTTTTTGACGGTCAGTATCTTCAGACCGCGCGCTTTGGGCGTTGGAAAATTCACGTCGCTCGCTGGAACATTCCGCGATACACCGCTGCTTCCGCACAACAGAAAAATGCGCGGCTGGCGGCGCCGGAGCTCTTTGATATGAGTGTAGACGCGGGCGAGAGCTACGATGTGGCTGGTCAGCAGCCTGATATTGTCGCGCAACTCAAAGCTAGGATCATCGCTGCGCTTCGAACATTTCCACCGGAGATCCAGGATGCGAACTCGGAGCTTTTGACGGCGCAGTGAAGGATCCTGCCGCCAGAAACTCAATCGCGTATCTCGCTATCGTGCACTATTCGTTGCGCCGCTTCGCAAAGAGTCCAAAGTCTAAGGTAAATCGTCTTTCCCACTCTTCCGACATAGTTTTGTTTAATTCGTCCTGAGCTGCTGCAATTGCGGCTATATCGTCGGCAGACGGTACTTTCGGAACCTGAAACAGAGCTATACGTTTTTGGATCTCTGGACTGGTGGTCATATGTGGTCCTCCGTGCAATCGCGGTCTTATATATCAACTAGCACAAATATGTCGACATCTTTATTCAACATGTGAGAACAAATTGGTCGCTGATGCAA
>DASRIZ010000091.1:0-3800 GCA_035649735.1 Blastocatellia bacterium
TCGACTTCAAAGGCAGAACGTTGTTCAAGACTATCGATGAAGGAAATAATTGGGAGTCAATCAACACAGGTCTACCCGTGCATCGTGCGGTGACGGCGATTGCGGTCGACCGGCTGACGCCCTCCACCTTGTACGCAGGAACTGCGGGGCTCGGTGTGTTCAAAAGCACTAACGGCGGAGCCAACTGGGTTCCCGCGAATTCGGGGTTGGGACTGTCAATTAATGCCTTAGCGATCGACCCGCAAGCCTCCAACGTGGTTTTTGCGGCCACAGCAGGCGGCGTCTATAAGAGTACAAATGGCGGAGCGTCCTGGGCCATTAGCAGGTTTAACAGTTCCGCGTGTGTGAGCTTTGACCCCTCAAACTCGCTAACGGTGTACGCAGGAACCTTTCAGGGTCTTTCTAAGAGCACAAATAGCGGGGCAACCTGGGTAAGCGTGATCGTCAGGGATAACAATTTCCCCGGGGAATCCTCCGGAACTATCCGCGCAATTGCCGTGGATCCGGTGACGCCTTCTACGCTGTACGTCGCGGGTTTGCAGACCTTCATCTTCAAGAGCTTGAACGGCGGGGTTACCTGGCAACTATCGTCCAATGGACTTCAACCTTTCGGGTTTAGGTCGCTCGCTATCGATCCCTTCCATACTGCGACCATATACACGAGCGGCGCGCGGAATGGCATCTTCAAATCAACCGACAGCGGGCAGAACTGGGCGAGAATCTTTGCAAGCAGACCAACCCTCGTGGTCAATTCCCTTGTTATAGATCCCAGTAACAGTTCGACGGTTTTCGCCGGGACCTTTGGATCGTCCGTGTTTAAGAGCTCAGATGGCGGTAACAACTGGGTTTCGACCGGCAGCGGACTGTCGAATTCGTTTATCTACGCATTGGCTATTGATCCTATAGACACGTCAACTGTGTATGCTGGCGCCGAAGTGGCCGACGATGGATTCGTGGCAAAAGTGAATCCTGGCGGATCGGCGTTACTCTATTCAACCTATCTTGGCGGCGACGAGGGTGATGCCTGTTACGGCATCGCAGTGGACCGACACGGAAGCGCGTATGTCACGGGCGTAACCTACGCCACGAACTTTCCGACGGCAAACTCGTTGCAGCCGTTGCCCGGCGGATCATATGACGCTTTTGTATCAAAGTTGAACCCGCAAGGCGCCGCGTTGGTCTATTCGACTTACCTGGGTGGCGGCGACTTTGACTGGTCGATCGGGATAGCAGTGGATAGCGCAGGGAATGCGTTGGTTACCGGGGTGACATCCTCAGTAGACTTCCCCGTTGTGCGTCCCCTCCCTGGGTCCGGAAGCGACCCTCAGGGCAATGCGTTCGTCTCGAAGCTTAGCAGCACTGGCGCAATGCTCGCCTACTCGACGCAACTGGGCGGCCCGTCTAACCAGCAATCGTTTGGCGCCGATACTGGCTATGCAATAGCGGTTGATACGGCCGGCAACGCTTATCTGACCGGCGAAACCGCCTCGGATCAATTCCCGACGACACCTGGCGCTTTCCAGCGAACAAAAATCGGGATTAGCAACGACGCCTTTGTCGCCAAGATCAGCGAGCAGGCGCCATTTGATCTGTGCTTGCAGGACGAATCCAATGGCACCTCCCTCCAGATCAACTCGGCGACCGGCGATTATCAGCTCGTCAACTGCGCGGGAATCACTCTGTCAGGAACCGGCGCGCTGACAAGGCGGGGCTGTTTGATAACCCTCCAGGTCAACGGGCCTGATCGCAGGCTCCTCGCGAGGATTGACACTTGTACGAAGAGCGGCACCGCCACAATACAAGTCTTCTCTCAGGGGGCGACGTTCACGATCATGGACAGGAACACGGCTAACAGTACGTGTGGGTGTGGCGGAGGATAACTGTTCGGCGGACTCAGGAGGTTGCGCGTTCTGGTGAAAGTTGAGCAGCTTCCGCTGGTCTCTGACTAGTGTCGGCAAAAAGTGAAGGCGCGAACCTTGTGGTTGCGTGGTTGAACGGTAGCGCTGAAGTCCCGATTATGAGTGCGATCGTGAAAAAGAAGAGTCCTGCTTTTCGGACTAGCATAGATTGACTCCAATTCATTAAACGTTGCTGACGATTCTAAAAGTTGCCAACGGTTCGCAAACAAGCGCATTCGTGTGACGATGAATCATATAGACCGTCGTTTATTCAGATTGAGGCAGTCTCAAAAGCCGGTGTTTGCCGGTTGTTTTGGATGAATACATAATCCTCGTCACATTGCTAAGACGCCCTGCAACTCGCTAGATCAACGAATACCGAATGCAACCAACTTGCGTTCGTGACCCAATTGTCGTCGTCGTGAGCGGTCCCTGGGTCTGATCTACCGCGAATCCGCACGTGGGCTCTGTTTTGTCGGCTAGGAGAGTTTTGGGAGCGTGGAGGTTGTATGAGGGGTACGAGTAGGATAGGCAAAGCGCTTGTTATGGCTGCGATTCTATTGAACAGTCCCGCAAGCTGGCTTGTGATTCCGGGCTTAGCGGAAGCGGAGCCGCCGCGCGTTTTCGAAAAGGCAGGCGAGCGTACCGCAGACTTACAGTCTCGATTGAATGAAACCTACGCGAAGCTCCCACTCAGCTTCGAGGCTAATCAAGGTCAATTTGATTCGCACGTTAAGTTCGCGTCTCGAACGCAAGGCCAAACAATCTATTTGACTTCCACCGAGGCGGTTCTTTGCCTTTATACCCCCCCCGCGGTGGAAGGAGACAGACCTGTCGCCATCGGATCGGAGTTCGCGAGTCAACAAACATCTGCGGGACGAAGCTCATCGACGGTGCTTCGCATGAAGCTGATCGGCGCCGCGCCCGCTCGAATCGTTGACGGCGTCGATGAGATGCCGGGAAAGAGCAACTACTTTCTTGGCAACGATCCGAAAAACTGGCGCACCGGCGTAAAGAACTTTGCGAAGGTAAGGTACCGCTCGGTGTATCCCGGAATCGATCTCGTCTTTCACAGGGATCAGCGCAATCTCGAATACGATTTCAATGTTGCTCGCGGCGCCAACCCCGCAAAGATCAGACTGTCGTTTAAAGGCGGCGCGGAGCGCGTAACCGTAGACAAGAACGGCGAACTCGTGTTGAAGACTACCGGCGGCGAGATCAGGCAGCCAAAGCCGATGGTGTATCAAGAGATCCGTGGCACTCGGAAACAGATATCTGCTCGGTTTGTGAAGCGAGGCCGAGATCAGGTTGGGTTCAGGGTGTCGCGCTACGACCGCCGCAAGCCGCTGGTCATCGACCCGGTGCTTCTCTATTCCACTTACCTTGGCGGGAGCGGGCAGGATAACGGCCAGGCCGTTGCGGTCGACAACAGCGGCAGCGCGTATATCACCGGGAGCACAACCTCCACAAACTTCCCAACGGCGAATGCGTTCCAGGGGGCAATCGGGGGAACGCCAACTTCGGATGTCTTCGTAACAAAATTGAATCCGACAGGCACGGCGCTTGTGTACTCGACTTATCTGGGAGGCAGCCTCGCTGATTCCGGTTCTGGCATCGCGCTCGACTCATTGGGCAATGCCTACGTTACCGGCCTGACCTCATCGCCGAATTTCCCCACGGCTAGCCCGCTTCAGGGAACGCCTGGCGGAGCGCAAGACGCATTTGTCACTAAGTTGAACCCTCAAGGCTCGACGCTTTTGTATTCGACCTACCTGGGAGGAATCTCTAACGATTCGGCTCGAGGCATCGCGATGGACTCTACGGGCGCCGCGTGCGTCACGGGAAGTACTGCCTCGCCGGATTTTCCGCTCGTCAATGCGCTGCGAACCACGATCGCTGGAA
>DASRIZ010000092.1:0-11723 GCA_035649735.1 Blastocatellia bacterium
GTCTCCGCGGCAATCCAACCAATCTCGGTGAAGTTGTTCCGCGAGGTTTCCTCTCGGTACTGTCGCCCGACAGCCGACTGAGCTTCAGCAAGGGGAGCGGACGTCTCGAAATGGCAAATGCGATCCTTGCGCAGCCGTTGGCGATGCGAGTCATCGTCAATCGCATCTGGAAATGGCATTTTGGATCGGGAATCGTAGACACCCCCAGCAATTTCGGTTTTAACGGCGAACGCCCCGTCCATCCCGAACTGCTCGAATACCTGGCCGATTCTTTTAAGCGGAACGGGATGTCGATCAAGAAGCTTCATCGCGAGATAATGCTCAGTTCGGTTTACCAGCTCAGCAACGAATCCAACAAAACGAATTACGATAAGGACTCGGCGAATCGGCTTTACTGGCGGGCCAATCGGCGACGGATGGATGTCGAACAAATCCGCGATTCTCTGCTGGCGACTTCCGGCGCGCTCGACAAAAACATGGGCGGGCCTTCTGAAGCATTGACGCCGCAATCGACGCGGCGAACCTTGTACGGGAAAGTTAGCCGCTACAAACTGGATGACTTCCTTCAGCTCTTCGATTTTCCAAGCCCCAACATTTCCGCCGAGCAGCGTTACGCGACGAATGTGCCGTTACAGCGTCTGTTTTTCATGAACAGCGATTTTGTTCAACAGCAAGCTGAACTGCTGGTCAGGCGGATAGAAGCCGAACCCACCCTGGAAGCGCGAATACAAAAGGCTTACCGCCTTGTGTTCGGCCGCGCGGCCACGCCCGAAGAGTTACGGCTTGGGATCGAATATCTGCGCAATGAGCCGCTGAAAGAATACGAAGAACGAAAGAAAGCAGAAGAGGAAAAGGAAAAGAAGAAGGCGGAAAAAAAGGAAATGGCCGACAAGCAGGGCGCCGCTCCCGCCAAGCCTGAGGCCCCAAGCGTAATAGCAGAAAAGGCCGACCCGCCAGCTATGGAGCCCGGCGGGATGATGTCCGGGGTCGTGCCCGGGGCCGCTAAAAGCGATGAGAAGAAGCCTCTTCTCCCGGTGACTCATTGGGGACGGTACGTCAAGATACTTATCAGCTCCACCGAATTCATCTTTATCAACTAGAGCGAAAGACACTCAGATGACCCACAAAGAACCAACACCGATCACCCGTCGCGAAGCGCTTTGCCGCATGGGCAGCGGATTCGGAATGATGGCATTTGCGAGCCTCGTGGGAGAATCGCTCGCGCTCGCTCAAACTCAAACCTCCGCGGCGTCCACGAACTGGCCGAAGGGTGGAGTTCACCACGCCGCGCGCGCAAAGCACGTTATTTTCCTCTACATGAACGGCGGGCTCTCACAGGTAGACAGCTTCGATCCGAAGCCAATGCTCGACAAGTATCACGGCCAGCCGCTGCCTGGAGGAACGATTCTTACAGAGCGAAAGACCGGCGCGTTGTTGCGGTCGCCGTATGTGTTCAAGAAATACGGCCAATGCGGAATGGATGTGAGCGAGTTGTTCCCAAACGTCGGCGAGTGCGCCGACAGCATCTGTTGGATTCGTTCTGTTCACACGGACATCCCGAATCACGAGCCCTCGATGCTGATGATGAATACCGGCTTCAGTCAGGCGGGACGCCCGTCGCTTGGTTCATGGCTGACTTATGGTCTCGGAGTCGAGAACAAGAATCTGCCGGCGTTTGTGGTGCTGTGTCCCGATGTTCCAACCACCGTCGGCCCGCCGTTATGGAACAGCTCGTTCTTGCCTGCCATCCACCAGGGAACCTATATCTCGGATAAGCCGGGTGAAAAACAGAGTGCAGAACTGCTGGTGGAGCCGGGGTTCGATCCACAAAAACTGATTTCTTACATTCACAATCAGAAATTCGCGCTGCCCGAACAACGCCGCGAGCTTGATCTGCTCACCCGGCTCAACCGGCTACAAATGGAGCGCGAAAAATCTCCGGACCCGCAGGTCGAAGCGACGATCCAGTCGATGGAGACCGCCTATCGCATGCAGACTGAAGCGCCGGAGGTTTTCGATATTCGCAAGGAGACTCCGGCGACCTTAAAACTGTATGGCCCGGGGAGTACCGCGCGCGGTTGCCTGCTCGCCGTTCGGTTAGTACAACGCGGAGTTCGAATGGTCCAGGTTTACTACGCCAAAGGCGATCCGTGGGACGCTCACATTGACATCCAGCAGCACCGGAAGTGCGCACTCGACTCCGATCAACCGTTTGCCGCGGTAATCAAAGACCTCAAATCGCGCGGGTTGTTTGATGATACTCTGGTAGTTTGTGGGTCAGAATTCGGACGCACTCCGGTAGTTGAAACAGGCGGCGGCAACGGAATTCAGAACGGCCGGGATCACAACCCGTTCGCGTTCACGATGTGGATGGCGGGTGGCGGCGTCAAAGGCGGCCACATCCACGGCGCGACCGATGACTTTGGCTTCAAGGTTGTTGACAAACCGGTGCACGTACACGATCTGCACGCGACAATTCTGCACCTGATGGGGATCGACCACACCAAGCTTACGTACCATTACAGTGGTCGAGATTTCCGCCTGACGGATGTCGCGGGAAATGTTGTCCAGGAGATCATCTCTTAGGAGTTGATCGAGACGTGCCTAAGTTGACGGTTAATCGGCTGGCCTCGAAAGCAATTTAGCATTATTTTCATAGCTTCCCTTTCTTCGGCATATGATGGAGCCTCGAGTCGCAATCACCGCCATACGCGTTGTAGAACCAAGCGTTCATAGCTCGCTTTGGACTCGTTCAAGCAGCCTCCTGGTGGCACGAATGCCGTCCGGCTCGCTCAACTTGTTTCCTTCGTACTCTATCCCTAAATAGCTGCGGTAACCTGCGTCAAGCACAATCTGCATCATTCGCTTGTAGTCAGTTTTCGTTTCGTTACCTTGTTCATCAAACTCGTGTGACTTGGCGCTCACGGCTTTTGCATACGGCATCATTTCTCTTACGCCCTGGTATCGGTCGTACTCCTTGCCATCGCCGAGATTGAAGTTACCGAAATCTGGAAGCGTGCCGCACCGCGGATGATTCACCTTCTTTATCACCGCCGCGAGCCAGGCGCCATTAGATGATAACCCGCCATGGTTCTCAACAATCACATCGATCTTGTGGCTTGCGCCAAACTCAGTCAGTCTGCGCAGTCCGTCGGCGGCCCTCTCCAACTGCTCTTCATAGCTGCCGCTGCTCTGGGCATTAACCCGAATGATTTTGCAGCCCAAAAACTTCGCCGCTTCTACCCACTTGTAATGATTTTCGATGGCTTGCCTGCGCTTCGACTCATCAGCATCTCCAAGCGCGCCTTCACCATCAATCATAATCAACCGGCTCTCAACGCCCAGATCGCGTGCCCGTTTCTTCATTTCGCCCAAGTAACTTCGGTCCGTGGCCTTATCCTTGAAAAACTGGTTGACGTATTCCACCGCAGTAATCCCGTAATCGTTTTTGGCTGTCTTGGCGAAGTCCAGATGGTCGAGTTGCTTTGCAAAGAGCGCGCGGTGCAGCGACCACTCAGCAAGAGAAATCTTAAAGAGCGGCCTCTTAACAGCGGCGAACGACTGCTGAGCGGTCAGGCCAGCCACGCTCACGCTAGCCGTTAACTGGACAAATTGCTTAACGAAGCTGCGACGATCAATGTGGTTTCCCATAGCTAATTGTTCTCAGCTTTTATCCTGTTTGACGGAAGATTCAATCGTACATTTTTGCCACAATACTAACCTTGCAATATGGCGGCGTAGCTCAGGTGGTTAGCGCGGGATTCATAACCCCAATCAATGCTAGTCCTTGCTTTTCTGTCTAAGTCTAAAACGTTCTATCTACTGCGATTTGTAGACGGGATTCAATGCGTATGTTTAGAGGCACACCTTTCTTACTGGATGCGACTGAAAAGACCAGGCGGATATGGAGTTACCAAAAGTGGATGGCCAGGACGTTTGGTGGTCCATGAGTTCCAGACATCACCTTGGTTGAAAGAACAACCTGCATATTCTTCTCGTGCCAGTTGTCGGGCGCATTCCTCAATGCCTCAGCGAAATAGGCTTCGTTGGTGAGAAACTCAGCCGCGACCTTTGTACCGTAGTGCGTAATCCCCGCCGCGATCACAACCGTTTGTTCGGTTGTCGGATCAAAGACTCTCGACACGATAGCGTAATCGACAGTGATTGTCCGATGAGGCCATGTGTTGACTATGTTCCACTCGGCATTGTCTGGTCTCTGACGATCCCGTACGATCAGGAGCCCGTTCTGCACGTCGTTATCGAAGTAAAACCGCAACTCACCGGCCAGCCCTAGAGTCCAGTCGTTATTAAATGCGCCGATCAAAACGCACGGTCTTCCGCGCAGATCTGCCAGCGAGACCGACCGCCCGCCGCGGAGTTGTGCTTTTTTGCCCTTTTGCGCAAAAAGGTTCGAGAGTTGAGAGAACGCTTGCGCATCATCAAGTGAGATGTACCAATCCCATGTAGGCACCACGTCAGCCAGCGGTACACTCGTAATGCTCGTCGGAGGGCTTTGCTTTTGCGCTGGACTTTCAAACCAGCGGTCCATATCGAACCGTGCCCTGCCGCTGAAAGTGTAACTTTTGGGCTGTCCGATACACACCAGCAGATTGTCCTGGGGAGCAATCAACGGCGCCCAGAAACGGTCCAAGTCGGTTCTACGAAAGCCTGGCGACAGCAAAATTGCAGATGCGGCGATTGCGCAGCCGGCGGCAAGTATCAATAATGCGGGGATTCGCCAATGCGTGGCTGCCGGTTCGGCCTTTTCCAGGGGCAGGTGAATCTCCGGAATATAGGACCCGGCGTGCATATCGATCCGAAGCTCCTCGGCGCGGCCGGGCTCCAGGTAATATTGCGCGAGCCGCTTGCGAACCTCGCTGGCGGTGCCTCGAACCACTGGGTCTTGATTCGTATCGTACTGCGGGTCTCGCTTGAATACTTCAACTCCCAGAACCCGCTCTTTGAGACATTCAGGGTGGTTGTCGCTGGCATGCTCGACGACGTAGCGCAGGAAAAGCGAGCATTTCTTGCTCGATCGGAACTGAGGACTATCCAGAATCCGTTCCAGTTGTGCAAGCACTGTCGGCCTGGACAGTCCCTTTGCCGCAGTGGGCCGCTGGGCGACGGCCCTCCCTCCGCCGTTTATTGCTTGGGTGGACACGGTGCCGCGGATTCTATCACAGGCTATCTATCGCTCCAAGCATTTCCTATCCAGGATTTTGCCGACGTAAAGTACCTACCGAGACCCCATTTTTAACGCTGATTTAACATTTTCCTCTTATTTTAGGAAGAAGAGGCTTGCTCGAGCTGACAGGTACAGTTCCGTAGAGTGCCTGACGACGGGCGACCCAAAGCAATACCCTTGAGCCCGCCCACTGGTACGTGTGCCAATGGGAAGTCGTGTCGAGACCGAGGTTGTGTGAAGTAGTTGAGACCGAGGTCGATCGTATCAGTTCTTGATTCCCTGCAATCCCGCAGCCTTGCACTAGCCTGACCTTAGACGCAGCCAGTCTACGTTTCGGTTTCGGCTCTGGGGTTCACGCACTTTCAGGGTGACAACTTGGCTTACGTCACGATTTGCCGGCTGGCGTCTGATCGTGACAACCGTCGGGTGTCTGCCCAACCGCGCAAACAGGGTCGATCAACTGACTACCTCGGCTTTTAGTTCCTGCGGCGTTCGACGCTGCGAAACCCAGGATGCTTGTTTCTCAAGCGAACACTTAACTCACCTAATTCCGCTTATTCAAAGTAGGAGACCCCATCGGCTCCCAACGAGGAGGAGGAGGAACGACATGAACAGTAAGATCCCAAAGATGGCTCTCAGCGCTGCCGCGCTTCTGGCGATTCTGTTGATGGCAACGGCATTTGCGCAAACCAGCGCAACCCTGAGCGGGACGGTACAGGACCAGCAGGCGAACGTCATCGCCGGAGCTAAGGTCACCGTTTCCGTTCCAACGACGAATCAAAGGTTCGACACCACAACCGGCGATGCAGGAACCTTCAGCTTCCCAACGCTACAACCCGGAACCTACACACTCACCGTAGAGATGAAGGGGTTCAAGCAGTTGGTGAAGACCGGCATTGTGATCAACACCGCCGACAGACAATCTGCCGGAACGTTGACATTAGAAGTGGGTGAGGTGTCTGCTGTCGTCGAGGTTGTAGCCGAGTCCGCCCAGCTTATGATCAAGAGCGAGAGTGGAGAGCAGTCGGAGCTTATCACAGGCCGCCAGCTTCAAGAGACCGCAGTCAACGGAAGAAATTACCTCGACCTGATGAAATTGATTCCCGGCACTGTAAGCACCGTTAACGGCCAGGTGGCTGGCCCCGGTGGTCTGGGCAACTTCAACATCAATGGTACTCGTGGCAATATGCACAACCTGACCATCGATGGAACAACAAATGTCGACACCGGTTCGAACGGCACTCAGCACGTCGCGTTGAATATTGACACGATTGCTGAATTCAAAGTGCTGACGTCTAACTACCAGGCCGAGTACGGGCGTTCGGGAGGTGGCGACATCAAGATCGTCACCCGCGGCGGCGGTAAGGAGTTTCACGGGACGTTGTACCTGTTCCATCGGCACGAGGGGCTCAACGCGAACACGTTCCTGAATAATGCCGACGGATTTAAGAGCAATGGTGTACAGCAGAGCGAGCGTAGCCTTTATCGCTACAACTACGCCGGGTATAACGTCAGCGGTCCTATCAGGATGCCCGGCAAATTCCTCGACAGCAAGGTAAAGGAGAAGGGATTCTTCTTCTGGGCACAGGAGTGGCAGCGGCAGCTAGTGCCCACTGGGCCGCGTCAGGTGCGTGTGCCGACAGCAGCCGAGTTGGCGGGCGACTTCAGCGCAACCACGGGTCCGACGGTTGGCAGCGCGGTCATTGTGATCAAGGACCCACTCACGGGTTTGCCATTCCAAGGCAACCGCATTCCTGCTAACCGGATCGACCCCAGCGGGCAAGCAATCTTAAAGCTGTTCAACCAGCACGCGAATAGCGCAGGGTCATTGCCGCTGTTCAATCACCAATCCCAGTTGAGTGCTGGTTATCCGCGACGTGAAGAAACCGTTCGAATAGACTATCACGTCTCAAACAATACTCACGCTTTCGGCCGTTACACCAAGGACACTGACCAACAGATTCTGCCTTATGGTCTGGGCTGGACTTCCGGGCAGAACTTCCCGTTGACGCCCACCATATTCAAACAGGGTCCGGCCTGGAACGCTTCTTTGAACGTAACCAGCTCGCTGTCGCCGACGCTGACCAACGAGTTCATCTTCGGGCCCAGCCAGAACAATCTGACCCTCGATCCACAGGACCCGGCTGCCGCAACCTTTGCCGGTATTGGATTGACGTTCCAGCCGCCTTTCCCATATGCGCCGGGCCAGTTCATCAACATAAACTTCGGCGGCATATCCGGCCAAACGTTCGCAGCTATCACCAACTACGACAGGTTTCCCTACAAGAACTCCAATACGACGTTTGACTTTTATGACAACGTGAGCAAGGTTTGGGGAACCCATACGTCGAAGGCTGGGATCTATGTCCAGCGCAGCAGGAAGGACCAGGCTGCCGGCGGCTCTATGACCATCAATTTTGGCGTTAACGCCCAGAACCCCGGCAATACCGGTCATCCTTACGCTAATGCTCTTCTCGGGAACTTCGATGCCCTGACTGAGCCCACTCGGCCCGTCTATCAAGGTCAGTACCGCTCAACAAACGTGGAATGGTTCGTCCAGGACAACTGGAAGGTTAATCAGCGTCTGACACTCGACTACGGCCTCCGGTTTGTGTGGATGCAGCCGCAGTACGATCAGCGGCTGCAGGATGCTTATTTCGATCCCAGCCTCTTCGATCGCTCGAAAGCCGTCCTGCTCTATCAACGAGGTCGAGCGAACAATTCGGATTACGCATTCGATCCCAGAAACCCGTCAGTACGACTACCCGCTTTCCTGATTGCCCGAATCATTCCGGGGTCTGGAGATCCTTTTAACGGAATCGGTACGACCGCCAATGGTTATGTGCGTGGTGGCATGCACAATCCGGGAATTCAGTATGGCCCGTCGCTCGGCTTTGCCTATGATGTTTTCGGCAATTCCAAGACGGTCCTGCGCGGCGGCTATCGAATAGCCTATGACCGAATCCAGGGTAACACTGTGATATTCCCGGCAGCAGAAAGCGCCCCGACCAATGTAGTGCCGACTTTTAACTTCGGCACCTTTAGTACCGTGGGCACCAACACCGGAGGAATCGCTTTAGCGCCCTTCAACAATGTGCTTGGCGTCGATCCACACGCCACAATTCCGAACGTTCAGAGTTTCAGCCTGCAAATTCAGCAGGAGATCGGCTTTGAAACGGTCGTGAGCGTGGCTTATGTGGGCACATTGTCACACCACCTCTCCCAAAGACGAAACCTCAACTACATCCCCTATGGCGCCACTTTCCTCAGGGAGAACCAGGACCGGTTCGCTCCTGCTTACGGTGGCACAGTGCCAACTGACGAACCAGGGTTGGCCCAAGCCTACAAGGATGCGGGTCTTAAGTTCAGCGGCACAAACGCACTCCGCGCAGAGTATCTGCGGAGGTATCCTGGCTACGGTGACATCCCCTACTATGAGTTTGGGGGATCGGCTAACTACCACTCGTTGCAAGCCACAGCCCAGCGTCGCTTCACCAAGGGTCTCACCTTCGGTGCCGCCTACACCTGGTCTAAAGCGATGGGAACGGCAAACGCAGACAACGATTTTACTAATCCGATCTGTACTCGCTGCTACGATTACCGGCTCCTTAACTTTGACCGCACCCACGTGCTTGCGTTCAACTATGTTTGGGAACTACCCCGATTCAGCCGCTCGTTAGGCGACCACTGGCTCGCAAAGGGCGTTCTCGATGGATGGGAATTCTCAGGCATTACTCAGTTCATGACCGGAGTACCGGCCGAGGTGGGACTCGGCATCCCGAGCGTTAACCTCGGACAGCGAATCACCGGCTCTTACACCGAGGCTCCTCGAGTGTTGGTCACTGGCAAATCGCAGAATTCAGGGCAGACTCCGTCGGCATGGTTTGACTACAACCAGTTCAGGCTTCCTGATGTCGGCACGGTCGGACCCTGGCCAAGGTCATACTTGAGAAGGCCTGGCATCAACGTAAGCGACTTCTCGATCTTCAAGAATTTCTACTTTGACGCTGAGAGAACGCGCCGTCTGCAACTTAGAGTCGAGCTGTTCAACGCCTTCAATCATGCGCAGTTTGACAATATGAACGCGGGACTCACCTTCAACATCTGTAGCAACTTCAGCGAGACAAAGGACGCTAACGGTAATACCACCTGCGGTGACTACCAGTCATTTCGACAAGCAAGCGCTGGGACAATTCAAAACGTGCGCGGCGGCAAGTTCTCAGCGGCCACCGGGCGGCTCGGCCGGGCAGTAGGTGAATTCAACGGCCAGCCCGGATTCGTATCCCCCAACCGCGTTATTCAAGTTGCGGCCAAGATTTACTTCTAGGTCGTCCCGATAACGGTGTTAAGAATCCTGGGGTCCGCAAGTTAACTTGCGGACCCTTTCTTACAACAGAGGCGGTTGGTCGACCTTCAGCTGGAGAACCTCAAACTGTAGTTCTGCTGTCAGCTGACAGACTGAGAGCTGATTTGCTAGGATGGTCCGCGTGCATCATAGCCAGAGCCAAACGAGCCCTGAATGGAGTGGTAGCATTGCTCACGGTTCTCGCCCCGCCCGACATTTGATATTAGTCTTCATTCTGGTGTTCGGGAGTACGACAGAACCTGCCCGGTCGGCGCAAGGCAACTTCATTATCACGGGCACGGTAAGCTTGCCGGATGGCAATCCCGCAGTGCACATCAAGGTGAGGATCTCCGGGCAGACTGGACTCAATCTTGAGACGACTACTGATGGTAGTGGCCGATATCAGTTCCAGGTACCGGGCGGCCGATATCGCATCGAAGCGACCAACCCCCAAGATTCAAACCAGTACACCGATCCTATTGAAGCCGATACCAGCCGGACCGCGGGAAACCGTCTGCTCGTGCACATCTATCTACGAATGCCGCCAACCAAACAAAAGAAGGATCCCAAACCTGGTGTTATCTCGCTCGCTGAGGCTTCGCAGCAGATACCAAAAGACGCGAAAAAGGCTTTTGAGGAGGGGCTGAGACTCAAAGCCGATAATCACATAGACCAGGCGTTAAAGATTTTCACGAGAGCTATTGATCTCTACCCGAGCTATTTTCAAGCCCTGGCGGAGCGCGGGCAGTTATATATTGCGAAAAGCCAGATCGCCCAGGCTATCGCGGATCTCGAGCGCGCGGTGAAGCTGAACGAAGAATGGGGACCGGCGCTGCGAGGTCTCGGTTATTGCTATCTCGAGCAGCAGAAGTTTGAAGACGCCGCCCGG
This sequence comes from Blastocatellia bacterium, assembly GCA_035649735.1. Lineage (GTDB taxonomy): Bacteria > Acidobacteriota > Blastocatellia > UBA7656 > UBA7656 > Onstottus_A. The sequence goes on from DASRIZ010000092.1 coordinate 10,420, forward strand.
TTTCTGGAGCGGGCTGTTGCCGCCGAACCCGGCGTGGCAAACACACATCTCTTCATGGGGATCGCCTCCCTTGCCTTAGATCGTCGAGAACCGGCAAAGAACGCGCTGCAGGAATCTTTGAGACTTGACCCCAAAGTCGCGGTGACCGCGCACATATACCTCGCAGATCTTTACGCGCGTCAGGAGCGATATACCGAAGCCGCAGACGAGCTGAAGATCTACCTGACTGCCAGCCCAGGTGCGCCGAACGCAGCGAGGCTGAAGGCAAAGGAAGCGGAACTTCGCGCTCGTACAAAACGGCAGTAGGCAATGCCACACTTTCTTCTAGTCATTACCCTGGTTCTTGGTGTTCACCAAACCGATGGCGCCGCCGCCCACTTCGGCCGGGCAGTCGAGCTTCAACGCGCCGGCGAGCTTCGACAAGCGGCCGCCGAGTACCGAATCGCAATAGCGAAGAAACCGGACTACGTTGAAGCACTCGCCAATCTCGGCAGTGTACTTTCCAGGCTTGGCCAGTATCAGGAATCAGTTGAGGCTTATGAACGGGCCCTCAAGATTGCACCCAACCTCACACCGCTTCTGCTCAATCTTGGGATAGCTCATCATCGAGCAGGTGTATTCGACAAAGCGGCCGAGGTTTTCGCTCGGCTACTTGTGACTACGCCCGATGCCGTGCAAGCTCGTCAACTCCTTGGCATCTCGCTGGTTGAGCTCGGTCGCGACTCTGAAGCAATTCCCCATCTCGAGACTTCGCTGGTTTCTTCTCAGGAAGATACTGCCGTGTTGTACAGCCTCGGGCTAGCTTACCTGAGAGTAGGCCGTCCTGAGCTTTCCCAGATCATCAACCGACTGGCACTGCAGCAGGGTGGGCTCGCGACCTCACATCTGCTGAATGGTCAGAGGCTGCTTGCCGGCGGAGAATATGAACGCTCGATAAGCGAGCTTGATGAAGCGGCAAAGTTGAATCCAGCTCTGCCGCGGCTGCACTATTCACTCGGTCTGGCGCAGTTGAAACTCGGACGCAATGCGGACGCGCTGGCCTCGCTCAAAAACGAACTCAGCAGAACGCCTCGTGATTTTTCGACTCTGTACTACGTTGCTTATCTCCACGAGCTCCAGGGTGACATCGATGCAGCACGGGAGAGGCTCAACGCCGCTTTAAAACTAGACGCGAGCTCCCCAGAGGCAAACTCGCTGCTGGGTAAGATATTGCTCAAGCAAAACAGAGCTGCCGAGGCGATTGCGCCGCTCGAACTGGCAGTGAAGGGCGACCCACAGGACCCGGACAAACGTTATTTGCTGGG
>DASRIZ010000093.1:0-12421 GCA_035649735.1 Blastocatellia bacterium
GTGGTTTCTGGTTTGTGGTTTCTGGTTTGTGGTTTCTCGCTCGTCGTATCTTCTGGTTCTTGATTTTTTATCAATATGTGTGGCCCAACAAACCAGAAACGACAAACCGGAAACCAGAAACGACAAACCAGAAACCAGAAACCAGAAACGACAAACCAGAAACCACAAACCACAAACCAGAAACGATAAACCAGAAACGAAAAGCCAGAAACGATAAACCAGAAATCCGAAACTTTGACTTCACAAACCTCCGCGCCTAGAATGGACTCTCACTTCAACCGGAACTCCAATGCGAATTAGCAGGGTTTACACTAGAACGGGTGACCAGGGAGAGACTTCGCTTGTCGGCGGCGAGCGCGTGAGCAAGGCCAGCTTGCGCGTGGACGCATACGGCGATGTCGATGAGTTGAACAGTTTGATTGGTGTCGCGCGATCCCGCTCTGTGGACAAAGAGATTGACGAAGTGCTTGGCACGATTCAGAACGACCTGTTCACTCTTGGTGCGGATCTGGCCAGTCCTTCTGAAATTGATGTTCCCCGCATTGGAGAACCTTTCGTCTCGAAGCTTGAGGAACTGGCCGACCGATTCCTTGCTGAGCTCGAGCCGCTTAAGGAGTTCATTCTTCCCGGAGGGTCCGATGCGGGATCCGTTTTACACCTCGCGCGGACAGTCGCCCGGCGCTCCGAGCGGCGGGTCGTCGAGTTGTCAAACACCGAGCAATTGAACCCAGAGACCATTGTGTATTTGAATCGTCTGTCGGATCTCTTATTCATTCTCGCGAGAGCGGTCAATAACCGGGCCGGAGTACCGGAAAAGATGACTGATTTTAGTAAGAGGAGCAAATGAGGGTTCGGGGTTCAGAGTTCAAGTTTCAGGGTTCAGAGTTCAGGGTTCAGAGGTCAGGGGTTTGACGTTGCGCATGGTCGTTGACGTACAATTGCGAAACCCGAAACCCGAAACCCGAAACCAGAAACCTGGAACCCTGAACCCTGAACACTGAGTCCCGGAACCGAATTCGTATGCCCTGGTTTAAGAAAAAAGACAGCCCCAAGGGGCCCACCGAGAATGAGGAGCGAACGGTTCGAACCGAAGGACTGTTCGTGAAGTGCGCCGGCTGCGAGGAGATGCTCCTAAAGCGAGAGTTCGATGAAAACCTGAACGTCTGTCCCCGGTGCGGTCATCACCGTCGCATAAGCGCGATCGAGAGATTGAACCTCACAATGGACGACGGCGAATGGGTCGAGATTGATTCGGGGCTGTCATCGACCGACCCGCTGAGCTTTGTCGATACCAAGAGCTATCGAGCAAGGCTTCGACAGATGCAGGAAAACACCAGCTTGCTTGACGCGTTGATCACCGCTCAAGGCACCGTCGGCGGCCGGCCGGCAATCGTATGCGCAATGGAATTGGCATTCATCGGCGGATCGATGGGTACTGTAGTCGGAGAAAAAGTAACCCGCGCGATAGAGCTTGCAATAAGAACACGTTCGGCGTTGGTTGTGTTTTCGGCGTCTGGCGGAGCTCGCATGCAGGAGGGCGCCATCTCGCTTATGCAGATGGCAAAGATTTCCGCCGCCCTCGCGCGTTTGGATGAAGCCGGTCTTCCTTTTATCTCTGTATTGACCGATCCGACGACCGGGGGCGTAACAGCGAGCTTCGCGATGCTTGGTGACTTGAACATAGCCGAGCCCGGAGCGCAGATTGGATTTGCCGGGCCGCGTGTGATCGAGCAAACGATACGACAAAAGCTGCCGGAAGGATTTCAGCGTGCCGAGTTTCTACTCGAGCACGGAATGCTTGATGCGGTTGTGGAAAGGAAAGACCTCAAAGATTTTATACACCACTCGCTCGAATTCATGGGTCAAAACGGGAAGACTCCGACGCGCGGCAATGTCTAACACTCAAGGTTGCCTGCAAAAAAAATCGTCTGACACAATGATTAATTCTAATTCGGCCTTAAGGCGGAAAATGGCGGCACCTCGTTCAAAGCGAGCAATTGACTCCCGTTTTGAAGAGCAAACGACACGCGTCTCATAGAGGATCATGGACTACCGAGAGTCGTTAACATACTTGCACTCGCTGGGACACGAGGTTCTTGCGGCCAAATTCGGGCTCGAGAGCATAACCTTGCTGCTCGGGAAACTCGGGCACCCGGAGCGCTCATTCAAATCGGTTATCGTCGCAGGCACAAACGGAAAGGGTTCTGTTGCGGCGATGATTGACTCGATTTCGCGCGCCGCCGGTCATCGAACAGCGTTGTTCACATCGCCTCACCTGGTTCGCATTGAGGAGCGCATTCGTTTCATGGGAGTCGAAATAACCGAGCCTGACTTCGCGCGGCTTGCGTCGAACGTTCGCGAGGCTGGCGAGGATCTGGTCGCCAATGCTCGATTGTCAGCGCCTCCAACCTTTTTCGAGCAAGTTGCCGCGATCGCGTTGTGCCATTTCCGTGAGTGCGAGGCAGAACTTGCAGTACTGGAGGTTGGGCTCGGGGGACGTTTGGATGCGACGAATGCTGTAGACAGGATCATTTCGGTTGTTACATCAATCGACCTCGATCACCAGAACATTCTAGGCCATACCATTGAAGAGATTGCCGCGGAGAAGGCTGCGATAATCGTACCGGGTGCTCGCGCTGTGATCGGGCGCCAGCACAACCGCGCCGCAAGCGACGTGCTGATGCGCCGGTGTCTCGAAACGGGAGTCCTCCCGGTGTTTGTGAATGAGCCGTCCGCGATTGATACCAGTGACTTCGGACGGTTTGCGTTTGACTATGAATCGTCGCAATCGAACTACGTGCGAGTCTCGCTTGGTTTGAGAGGGCGGCATCAGGCAGGCAATGCCGGAGCGGCGATCGAAGCGGCAGAGCTTTTGAACGAGTCTGGATTCCCGATTCCGCGCGAAGCGGTGATCCAGGGGCTGCGAGATGTGGACTGGCCCGGACGGCTGGAGTTGATCGACGATCGTCCGGCTCTTTTGCTGGACGGCGCTCACAACCCGGCGGGAGCGCGTACTCTCAGAGCGTATCTTGATGAGTTTTGGCAGGTCCCGATCACCCTTGTGTTCGGGGCGATGAATGACAAGGATATCGATCGAATTGCGTCCGAGCTATTCGACGTAGCGCGCACGGTTGTGCTTACGCGCATAAAGGACAGACGAGCCGCTGACAATGCCCGTTTGGGGGCGTCCGCGCTCCGCTCTTCTCGCAACGTGATCTTTGCGGAGACGGTAAGACAAGCGCTTTCGTGGGCTCGCAGCGTGACACCGCCGGATGGGTTAGTGTGCGTGGCGGGTTCGCTACATCTGGTCGGCGAGATAAAGAGGCTATTGGAAGAAGCGGACTCGCAAAGCGCGGTCATATGAGAGTGAAGAGTGAAACGTGATGCGTGATGCGTGATGCGTGAAACGTGATGCATGGTCCAGATAAAGAGTCATTAGAAGAAGAATCACAAGGAGAACACGCATCACGCATCACGCATCACGCATCAAGCTCACGCTCACGCATCACATCGCTATGTCACACGAATTGATCAAACGAGAATATCTCTACCGCGGGAGAGTACTCGACCTCTCGCGGAGCCGCTTTGTGTCGGAAGCGAAGGGTGAGGTCGACATCGAAATCGTTCACCACAATGGCGGTGCAGGCGCCTTGCCGCTGTTTGATGACGGCTCGGTTGCGTTGGTAAAGCAGTGGCGCTATCCGCTTGGGCGCTACTCGCTGGAGATCCCGGCCGGCCGGATCGAGCTCGGTCACTCGCCCGAAGAAACCGCCGCTCGCGAGCTCGAGGAGGAATTGGGACATCGAGCGCGGAACTTTCACAAGCTTGGCGAGTTCTACGTGGCACCAGGCTATTGCGAGGAGCGGTTGTTTGTTTATCTGGCGACCGAGCTTGAAGCATCGGAACAGAATCTCGATGATGACGAAGAGATCGAAGTCGTGCGACTGCCGTTCGCAGACGCGTTGTCGCGCGTGTATTCGGGCGAGATCGATGACGCCAAGTCGATCATTACGCTGGTGCTTGCGGCTCGACGGATAGAGCGTTAGAGGCCGTGTTTGTGACTAAGCTCAAGACAGTCCTGGTGTATCTCTGGGCGCCGTTCGCCAATCTTCTGTGGTACACGCACACCGTAGTGATGGCTACGATCTCTCTATTGCTGTGGCCGTTTGACCGGACCGGCGCTATGCAGCATTGGTGCGCAAGGTGGTGGTGCCGACTGATCGCGTGGAGCATCTTTGCTCGTATCCGGGTGTACGGAACGGAGAATGTCAGCGCCGACCACAACTATGTTTACATGGCCAACCACTCGAGCCTTATCGACACTCCCGCGTTGTTCGCCTATCTGCCTCACCAGTTTCGGATCATGGCAAAGAAGGAGTTGTTTTATGTGCCGTTCATGGGATGGCACCTTTGGAGCGCCGGCAACTTTCCCATTGATCGCAGCGACCCGCGCAAGACCGCCAAGAGTCTTCGCCGGGTGATCGACGGGGTTCGTTCGGGCAAATCACTGGCAGTTTTTCCTGAAGGCACTCGAACGCCGGACGGACGGCTTCAGGAATTCAAGCACGGCGCATTCAAGATAGCGGTAAGAGCGGGTGTACCCATCGTTCCGGTGTCAATTCGAGGAACGTTCAAATTGTTGCCCAAGACGACGCTGGCACCGCGTCCGGGAAGAGTCGATGTGATCATCGGGAAGCCTATACAGACGCGCGAATACTCGGACAAGAATCTGAGCGACTTGATTGCGCGGACGCGAGCGGCGATTGAGGCGAACCTTGAGCCTGCGGCGAGCAGAGAGAAAGCGGGTGCAGGCGTTTGAGAATAGTATTTCTTCTTAATACGATTGCCCCAGCTGAGAAAGAATGGTACTTCTATTTTTACGATGGTTGATCAACTTACGACCGCTGACACGTGCCGAGTTTGTGGCGCTCATCTAAACACCGATCAGTTTCAAATCAATGGACTCTGCCGCGAATGCGCTGAAGCTCACTCGATAGCTTCGAGCGATGTAGTGCTGGCTGTGGACGGTTCCTCGCTATTCGGAACCGCTCCGGTTGTGCTGCCGGAACCCGTGCCGGACCCAGACAACCCGTCATGGGGCCCTCCGGCGGGAGTCGGTGTTTGGCTTGCAAGCGTCGCGGCGATCATCGTGCTTCCGATCATAGCCGTGATGGTTTGGCTGCTTATTCAAACCGTCCGGGGAGCCCCGCTTCCCAATCTTGCCGTAAGCGAAGAATTGATCGAGTGGCTGAAGTCGCCAACCCTGCTTCTGGTGCAGGTACTTTCGACAATCGTGGCTCACGGTATTACGATCGCGATCTGCTGGGCAGTGGTCTCACGGATGGGCCGGCGCCCGTTTTGGGCGAGCCTCGGTTGGAACTGGGCAGGGCATTCGGTTTGGTACTGGCTGGTCTTCTCAGCGTGCGTCATCGTCGGACTACTGATAGTTTCCCAACTGCTTGCGCGAGTGTTGCCCCAGTCGGAAGAGAATTCTTTCACCGAGCTCCTCAAGTCATCCGCAAAGGTGCGAATCGCGATCGCGGTCCTTGCAACTTTTACGGCTCCCTTAGTTGAGGAGGCGGTGTATCGCGGCGTTCTTTACTCAGGGTTGCGCAAAACTTTTGGAGTCGCTCCGACGGTGTTGCTGGTGACTCTGATGTTTGCCGGAGTACACGTTCTTCAGTATATGGGCGCCTGGGTTTCGCTCGCCGGTCTTACGCTGTTGAGCCTGGCGCTTACTCTAATACGAGCCCGCACTAAATCCATCCTTCCGTGTGTCGCGATACACACGGTTAACAACGCGTTCTTCGCGATCCTTATCGTCTTTAACAAGGTTTGATTCGTCAAACGCCTTTCCTCAAGGAAGCCACAAAGTCCGATTGGCAAAATAGTCGGGCGAGCGATCCGGGTATTTGCGATGAAACTCCAGATAAATTCGACGCGCCTTCTGATAACGAGCTTCGGATGAATAGAGAGGAGTATGCGGGATATCCTGTAAGTGACGCTCGACCTTGCGCACATTGCGCATTGAGAATCGCCAATCGTATTCTCCCAGTTCATACAAGCTGGCAACCGCGTAACCGGTGATCCTTCCCGTGGAGTCGACGTAGGGTTCGAAGTAGCTCATCACTAAATCGCGGACGGTCCTAAATACGGGCTTTCGTCCGTGCAGCCCAATGTCCCGCGAACGAGCTACGGAACCAATGCGCCCGTTTCTTCTGAACAACAGCAATACGTGATCGAGCTTATCCTGCGATTCGATGCTAACGACAACCGGCGGGTAGCCGTGTTGCTCGAGGACAACGGCGGCCGCCAGCGCACCCTCGAGGCAATGGGCTCGATTCTCGCGGACCACGCGTCGGAACGAATAGCACGTTTCACCGTCGAGCTCGCGATTGTAAGGAATGCTTCTGAGGAACTGCTGTACGCGTTCCGGCGTGTGGCAGCGCTGCACGACTTCCCACTCCTTCTTTGTGAAGTGCTTTTTTGTGGGCAGTCCGCCGGGAGGTTCCGCGTCCCACAACGTTTTCAGGTTCATCACTGAGTACCTGTCATCGGGGTTGGTGTCGATAGACCACCGCCTCCGCGCCCTCTAAAGGAATAGGGAAACTTGCCAGGCGTACAAACTGATCGGGATTGCTGCGTATCAACTGATCGACCTCGCGTTCAACACCGGCAACCCAATCCGCTTTTTCAAGTCCAGTGCGAACCAGAACGTAGTCGCAGTCGTGAAGAAGACTTATCCGTGAAGGCTCAATGACCCATCTGACGTCGATCATTGGCGATGCGGCTCGCTCGCGTGCCAGCAGCCTTGCGTCGAGCGCTACGCTTGACGGGTTTAAGTAGGGAAGATTTACAACGACTCCGAGAACCGGCGGCGCCGCTGATGGTCCAGCCGAAACGGTTCGGACGATATCAGGAACGCTCCAGTCATCATCCAGCGGCCGGTGATCGAAGCCGTAATAGTTTCGCGCAAACACCATCCAGCGATATCGCGGCGTGTCGATAGCAGTGCCCCAACCGGGCTTTGGCCACTGGGCATTAAAAAAGCTCACCAGAGCCCACACCGCAATCGCAGCCACCACAGCCGCTTGCAAGACACCAGATGGGTGGCGGAAGAAAGGCTTGCCGTTCCGGTGGCGCGCCGTGAACTCTCGCAACCAGCAAGTTGAAATGAGCGCCGCAGCCGGAAGCACGGGCACCGTGTAGCGTACGTCCTTGTTGGCGACGAGCGCGAAGCAAGCGATTCCGCTCAGTATCCAAAGATAAAGAAGGATGCTCTCTCTGCGGCAACGTACCAGCGAATAGACCAATCCAACGACGAAGATTACCGCCAACGGTAACTGCATCTGCATGCTTAACAGGGCGTGGATATAAAAGAAGTTCGAGTCGAATGTGAACAGCGGCGCTTCGTTTTCGTTTACTGCTGCCTGCCGATTCTCGCGATAGATCGCGATGACATCTTGTAAATGGGGCCCGTACCAGACCGACGCCACCAGAAGCAAAACAACAACCGTGAGCGCCAGATTGAATATTGCTCGCCGATCACGTGACCACAAGACGCGAACAACCACGTATAAGGCGGGGAGCACGAAGAAGAACGCAAAAGTCTGCTTTACCAGCAATCCGATTCCAGCCGATACCGCAAACGCAAGCGCGGATCGGCGCGCGCGGAAGTCATCTGCGCGAATCAGCAAAGCGAAGCTCACAGTTACGGATGCAATTAGCGGAAAGTCCAGAAACGCGTCGTGTATTAACCACGCGCTGAAGTGATAGCAGGCTGCCAGGAGCGCTGGCAGCACGCTCAAAGCAACGACGGGCCGAACGGGAGTATTAATGTTCTCGAGCTTGACCGTATTTCTTGCGTAAAGAAATCGCGACATCCAGGCAACCGCCCACAGCAGAGCCGCCAACGACAAGAGATTTACGATTACTCCGGCCAATCTTGAGGCTCCGCCCACCAGGAACACGCCAGCTGTTATCAGGTGAACGAACGGCGCGTAGTAGTGTCGAGTGCTGAAGAGCTCCCTTGCGAACCCCGAGAAGTCAGCGTGCGCCAGAAGCCGATAATAATCGTATGCATACCGTAAGTGATCGGCGGGGTCCCACGGCGCCGGCGTGCGATCGCGAAGCGTCCATAGGATCGTAGATGCTGAAAGGATAATGAAGATGGACGCGAGTAGAATCTTGACGAGGTGAGGTCTCAGTTTGATCGTTAGCACGTCAGCGGATGATTATCGTGAAACCGCTCGACGGGTCAAGCACCGGGCGATTCAATTCGTATTTCTTATCGCCTGATCCAGCGACTCCGCGGTTATGTCCGAATGGGAGGCGTTCCAGAGTTCGCGTCCATTCCGCACTAGAATTGCTTGAGGCGATTCATGCTCGAGCCGAAGCCTGGACGCGGCTTCGTCCGAAACTGAGCGCGCGGTCTGGACGGTGATCAGCTTGTAGCTTATTCGCGGGTCGGCGTTGTCGAGATACGTCTGCAGCTCTCGGAACGCGCGCGTGCTGATCGGGCAGGTCAGACTGTGTTTGAACAGGAGCACCGGCCGTTCGCGAGATTCCTCGAGCGCGTGGTCAAGCTGCTTTATGTTCTCTAGCTCTTCCAAACCATCCAAGCTGGACCCTCCACCCTTGATAAGATTTCAGGACTCATTGTCACAGCCCAGGGCACAGCTTCGCAAGCAATCAACTAATCCTCCTCGGTCCAGTGGCGCAGTGGCAGCGAGAGGACCGGGTAGCGGTGACGCAGCGCTTCGACGGTTTTCGCATATTCGGCTTTTGGTATTTTCCCGGCGAGCATCTGCCGCTTTAGCTTGCGAATTTCGAAGAGGTGCAGATCGCTTACGAGCTGATAAGCCAGTTCTGGAGGCGTGTCGTCGCGAGGATTGATGCCGTGCCGCGCCAACTCGTTCAACACGGTATCTCTGTACTTGAACTTCATCCCAGGAACATTCAGTGAAGCATCAGCCGATCGGGGTGACTTGAAGGCGTCTGAGTCCGTCCGCGATCGCCCGATCGATTTGCTCAGCGCCGTTTGAAAAATCCCTTGCTCTCAAGGTCACGGAAACCTTGCGTGTTCCTCTGACGATCGTAACGAACAATCTGTCGCTTGCGTCGTCGTAGAACGTACCGGTCATCACTTTTGGATCGACACGCTTTATAGCCGCTTCGACTCTTGCTTTCATCTGCCGAACATCGCTCATCTGGCCTCCTGGTGTCTAACGTGAAAGCATTCTAGCACGTTCGCCTTTAACGAGTGGTCTCTGATGCGGCGAGACCGGTAAAACAGTGCTTGACTAATAAGGCAAAAACGATAGAATCGAAACGCCTTCCTAAAAATAAACAGCATTGCCTGAGAACGGGGTCGCGACAATCCCAGCGCGATAGGTATATTCAGTGTCGTCAAACCAGGAGAGCGATCTTCGTGATTGGATCGCGCTTAGCTTTGTAATCGGTGTAGGTTCACGGACCGCGGCCTTGTTGATAGATCAATTCGGCTCGCCACGAGCGGTGTTCGAATCGAGCAATCAGGCTCTCGAGTTGGCGGGACTGCGGCGCGAAACGATCGACGTAATCAAAAGCTCGGGGCCACGGGAAAAGGCTGTCAAAGAGATTGATGAACTTGTCCGGCTCGGCGGAGAAGCTCTCATCTTGTCTGACCCGCGGTACCCTTCGCTTTTGCGCGAAACATACGATCCGCCAATTGTAATTTACTGTCTCGGCGATATCGCAGCGGCGCTCGCTCAACCCGCGATCGCAATTGTCGGATCTCGGCGATGTTCAACGTACGGTCGCAACGTCGCCGAGAAGCTGGCGCGCGAGCTGGCAGAACGCGGTGTAACGGTCGTGTCGGGGCTTGCTCGCGGCATCGACTCGGCGGCGCATCGTGGGGCGCTCGATGGCCGGGGACTGACTGTAGGCGTGATGGGCACTGGCCTCGAGGCCGTGTATCCAAAAGAGAACCGTAGACTTGCTGATCGTATTGCCCAATCTGGCGCGCTTGTGACCGAGTTCCCGATCGCGACACCTCCGGCTTCGCAGAACTTTCCATTTCGCAATCGAGTCATCAGCGGGCTCGCGCTTGCGGTGATGGTTGTCGAGGGGGCCGAACGAAGCGGTTCGCTGATCACCGCGCGCCTCGCGTACGAGCAGGGTCGCGATGTGTTTGCGGTGCCCGGGAATATCACTTCCGGCAGAAGTTTTGGGCCCAACTATCTCATTAAGGACGGAGCCAAGCTTGTTCAAACGTGGCGCGACGTGATTGAGGAGCTGCCGGCAGATATGAAGGCCGCGATTCTTTCGGCCGAGCGCGGAGAACAACCAGCAAAACAGGCAACATTGGACACCGTCGAGTTATCCGACCACGAACGGAAGGTGTTAAAGATGCTGAGCACTGACGATCCAGTTCACGTCGATCTGCTTATTTCCAGGGCCGGATTGAGTTCGGGCGATTTGATGGGCGCGCTCCTAAATCTCGAGATGCTGGATCGAATAAGGCAATTGCCGGGTAAGTGTTTTGTCAGGAGGCTGTAAGAAAAGAAGTGGTGGCTTTCGAAACAACGGGACGGACGGAGAAATTCACAATCGTGGTAACGGTACTCGGCAGTGCTCGAGGCGTGATATCATCCGAATCGGGGCGAATCGTGGCAGACGCTTCGCCTGTCTGTGAGTGCGAGGACAAGCAAGCATGTCGGTTCAATTTCAGAAACACTCTTTTAGCGTTGACGATTACCATCGTATGGCTGAAGTTGGGCTCCTCTCGAAGGACTCTCGCGTTGAGCTGATCGAGGGAGAGATCATTGAGATGAGCCCTATTGGCAGTACGCACGGCGGAACCGTAAATCGATCAAGCGCCCTCCTCAATCGCAAGCTCGGTGATATCGCAATCGTGAGTGTGCAAAACCCGATAAGACTCGATGATTTCTCGGAGCCGCAGCCGGACATTGCATTGCTCAAACCGCGCAAGGACTTTTACTCGAAATCGCATCCTAAGCCTGAGGATGTGTTAGTGGTGGTGGAGGTAACGGACACCTCGGTAGACTACGATCGCAACGTGAAACTGCCGCTGTATGCGCGAGCGGGCATACCGGAGGTCTGGTTGATGGTGCTCGCAAGGGACGTCATAGAGGTTCACTCGCAGCCAAAAAACGGGAAGTATCAAAAGGTCCAAAGGCTCAGGCGCGGCAAGACGCTTATTTCCCCGACCCTCCCTGAATTCTCTTGCAGAGTGGAAGATCTGCTCGGTTGAACGCCACCTTCTATTGGACATCCTAATCGCTTTTATACTGGTGGTTTGAGCCTGGTGATCGAGATCGCAGAAAAAGAGCACGCTTGACAGCGCAAAAATGACAACGTAAAGTCGGCAATTTGGAGGTAGTACCAGAAAGCTGTCTGAGAGGGTCAGCTCTAAGAGTTCATCGATATTTGCGCTATGTCCAAATCATTAGTAGTAGTTGAATCCCCTTCAAAGGCCAAGACGATCAACAAGTATCTGGGCCCTGGGTACAAAGTCCTAGCCTCGGTCGGTCACATCAAAGACCTGCCAAAGAAGGGTATCGGCATCGATTTTGACAATAACTTCGAGCCCACCTACGAGGTCATCCCGGGAAAAGAAAAGGTGATCCGCGAGCTAAAGGCCGCCGCGAAGGACGCCGACACGATCTACGTTGCGACCGACCCTGATCGCGAGGGCGAAGCCATCGGCTGGCATATCAAAGAAGAGCTCGAGGGCCGCGGCAAGAACCGAAAGACAGTCCGTCGAGTCATGTTCAACGAGATCACCAAGACCGCAATTCAAGAGTCTTTCAAACATCCGCTGGACATCGATGAAAACCTCGTGAACGCGCAGCAAGCACGCCGATTGCTCGATCGAATAGTCGGTTATCAGGTGAGCCCGCTGCTGTGGGACAAAGTCCGTCGAGGACTTTCGGCCGGCCGCGTTCAATCGGTGGCGCTGCGATTGGTAGTCGAACGCGAGCGTGAGATCCAGGCGTTCACCGCCACCGAGTACTGGACGATTATGGCGAACTTGTCCGCCACCCTGCCGCCGGCGTTCGACGCCCGGCTGCTGCGTGTTGACGACAAGTCGGTGAAGGCTTCGGACTTTGCCGAGGAAGCCAAAACGTCCGAGATTCACATCAAAGAAGAGAAACAGGCAAAGGATCTGGTAGCCGAGATCGAGCGGCAGCAGTTCATCGTCGCGTCGGTCGCGACCAAGGAGAAGAAACGCAATCCGGTTCCGCCGTTTATTACCTCGAAGCTGCAACAAGAGGCTTCACGCAAGCTGCGCTTTCCGGTAAAGAAGGCGATGCAGCTTGCTCAACGGCTTTACGAAGGAATCGAGATCGGCGAAGAGGGTCTGGTCGGATTGATCACCTACATGCGAACCGATTCGACGCGAGTCGCCGACTCCGCT
>DASRIZ010000094.1:0-24413 GCA_035649735.1 Blastocatellia bacterium
CACGGCTGAAGCCGGTGGTGTCTGGGGACGCAACGCCCTGACGTAGGTTAAAACTGAAACACCACACGGCTGAAGCCGGTGGTGTCTGGAGGAGCGACGGCCCTGACGTAGGTTAAAACTGAAACACCACACGGCTGAAGCCGGTGGTGTCTGGGGACGCAACGCCCTGACGTAGGTTAAAACTGAAACACCACACGGCTGAAGCCGGTGGTGTCTGGAGGAGATCTACATCGGATATGCGCTGGCGAGTGTGTCGAAGGCTTCCCGGTCGAATAGTCCCTGCTGATGCAGAATGGTACTCTGCCATTGCGAGAGCGCGCTGAGAATCAAACGATCGGTGGATTCTGCATCGAGGGGCTTTGACACCAGATACCCTTGAATGGATTCACACCCAAGTTCGCGCAACAACTCCGCCTGTTCTTTTGTTTCCACCCCTTCAGCAATCACACCCATTCCCAGGGTCTTCGCAAGCATTATTATCGTGCGCACTATCTCTTTGTTTTCGTTATTCTCGGCCATTCGACTGACAAATGATCGATCGATCTTCAAAGTATCGATTGGCAGCCTGTGCAAATAGCTTAAAGAAGAATAGCCGGTGCCAAAATCATCGATGCTGAGCTCGACGCCGAGCGCACGAAGCTTTTCAAGCGTACCGGCCGCGCTCTCAACACTCTCCATCACCACGCTCTCGGTAATTTCAAGTTTCAGCAGTCGGGGGTCCAGTCCGGTAACGTGAAGAATCTGTGTGATCTGCTCGAGAAGGTTCGAATGGGTGAACTGTCGCCCCGAAAGATTGACGCTGATGGACAGCGGATTCAAAGGCGAATGCATTGAGTTCCAGCGTTGCATCTGGAGACACGACTGCAGAAGCACCCATTGACCGATGGGAACAATGAATCCCGTTTCTTCAGCCACTGATATGAACCGATCCGGCAAGACCGAGCCGCGATCCGGATGCTGCCAGCGAACCAATGCTTCGAAGCCTGTTAGCCTGCCGCTTCGGAGTTCCACAATAGGCTGATACTCAATAAAGAATTCGTTTCTGTCGATCGCGCGCCGGAGGTCGGTCTCGAGTTGAAGGAGATTGACCGCGCGGGCGTGCATGCCTTTGTCGAAAATAACGTGTCGCGCCTTGCCGAGCGACTTGGCCTGGTACATCGCTGTGTCCGCATCGCGCAAGAAATCCTCAGGAAGCTTGTAGTCAGGATTTGAAACCGCAATTCCAATGCTGACTGTAGTAAACGTCTCATACCCACCAACGTTGAAAGGCTTAGACAGGTGTTTTTGTATTCTATCTGCGACCTCGACCGCTTCAGCGGCGCCGCGAATATCGTCGAGCAGAATGGTGAACTCATCACCGCCCAGCCGGGCCACCTTGTCTCCAGGTCTGATGCAGTGGCTCAGCCTGTTTGCAATACCAATCAGCAACTGGTCCCCGACCATGTGACCAATGCTGTCGTTGATCAACTTGAATCGATCGAGGTCCAAAAACAAAACCGCAAAGAGCCGGTCCTTGTGTGTGTGAACGAGGTTGAGTGAGGACTGAAGCTGTTCCATGAACCAGGCGCGGTTAGGGAGGCCGGTGAGGGCATCGTGGAGCGCTTCATGCACCAACTGCTGCTCGGCGCGCTTGCGATGGGTTATGTCCTGAATCTGAAAGATGAGGTGGAGGCATTTGCTTTCTGAATCGCGAATCAGCGAGAGTCCGACCAGTACCCATACTTCGTGCCCGAGTTTATGGAGATAACGTTTCTCCATCTGATGCGTCGGGATCTGGCCTTCGACGACCTCCTTCAGACGATCGAGAAAATCGCCAAGATCATCCGGATGGGTGATCGCCTGAAATGTTATTCCCTTGAACTCGTTCTCCGAATATCCGACGATGTCGCAAAGACATTGATTGACCTGCATCCACCTGCCGTCCGGAGCGACAAGGGCCATTCCAATCGGCGCGTGATCAAAGGCACTTCGAAACCGCTCCTCGCTCTCCTGCATTTCGGCTAGATGCCGTTTGGCTTGTTCCGCCTGCGATGTCGATGACTCCACGTTCTTGACATAAGTTATGTAGGTAAAATAAAGAATCGCTACTATCGGCATCGTTGCGATGAAGGCATAGAAACCGACGACGCCGATTAATCTGACGGTGAGGACCGCGGCTGATGCGCCGGCGAAATAAGTCAACGAGGTCCAAACATAGTGCTGTTTGTAGGTAGCCCAAAGCGGCTTGTTCGCCTTTAACGCCCCGGCGATCGCCACAAGCCCCGAATTGACTATGTACTGAACAAAAGCCATCGTACAGGTCGCAGTGATCAACCTGGATGAGAAACTTCCTCGGGATAAATCAGTAATCGGTCCGAACAGCAAACGCAGCGTCCATGCCGTCAGGAATGTCGACACCGCCATGCCGGCCGAGTTGAACACCATCGTAAGCGGTCTCTTTGTAATCCGCAGCGAGGAGGATAGACCCTCCAACGCTGCAAGTAGAATTGCCGCCTCTCCGTCGAAAAGCATTAAAGCGAGGAAGATAAAGATTTCAGAAATCGAAATGTAGGAATCGAATCGGAAGAATTGGACGACTATTCGGGAGCCCAGCGCTAATGTAACCAGCGTCAGCAAGATAAACGGGAGGCCCAGTTCCGCGGGCCGCAGCGCGGCGAGCGATGAGATCACGACCGCTGCGCCGGCGACCGTGACCAGGCGCATATAGGAATTTGTAAAACTCGTGCTGTTCACCCTTCTACTCAAACTTAACTCTGCCTCCGCGCACCGACCTCTTCCCTATTGCCCTGTTGCTTTGCCTCGGTCGCCGGCTCGGTATACCGGTCTACTGAGATGAACTCTCGATGTCGCTTAGTCAACATCCGTGCCAGTAGTCGGCGTAGACCATTTTCAGCGCATCTCTCTTTCGATTCTGTGGCTGACTGACGATTCTCAGGGTATCCGCCAATCGTCATAAGCCCCACATTCAGAGTAAATACAAGTCGATCACTTGCTCTGGCATTTTTGAAGTGGTTACTAATAATCGCTCGCCCGCTTCGCGTGTGGGCTGCTACCCCCTTTTTGGGCAAGCCTTCGAACTTCGGTCAAAATGACAGAGCAAACCGCCGATTAGCTGCCATTGACCGATTCAACAAAATGCGCTCGACAGTTAACTTCTACTGGGAGACGGCTGAATTCGCCCTGTGAAAAAGAATCCAGGTTACCTGGATCTCACCAGGGTCTTATTGATTGATAATCGAATCGTGGATCCGGGTAACTAGATGAACTCGGCGACGACCTGTCGGCCGGAGTCCAGGTTGGAGGTGTAAATAACGTAAGCGTCAACTACGTACAGATCGTCTTCGTAGCTATGAGTTCTGAGGGATTTGGGCATAGGCAGCTCGAGACGCAGCTCCGAGCCTGGCTCGAGATGACGTGACAACCGGAACCGTACGGCAAGCGGGCTTACGTCGAGAGTCTCGGAGATCTCCTGCCAGTGGCGCTCAAAGGTCACCTTGATAGGCAGGTTCAGAGGAACTCGCTCGACGCGACGACGCTCCCTGGGCCGGCCCCTCTCGGCTTTTAGACGGTTTGACGTGACATTTGACCGGGAGTCCTGAGCCGGATTCGTCAAGTTCAAACGCCGGTTAACCCGGCGACGCGGTGGCGGATGAGCGAGCTGGCTGCTCAGATTGTCGTCATAGGTCTTTCTTCTACTTGGACGCGAAAGAACGGTAAACGCTTCCTCGATTCGGAGGTACGCCGAGCTCAACCTCCAGTGCATCACGCTGTCTGATTCGATAATTTTTGCGCTCTTGAGCGGATGAAAGTAGTGGACCGCGAGACAGTAAGCGTTTTTGATCTCGTCGTCGCTCGCGTTTCGGTTGACCCCCAATACCGTATAATGATCAGGCTCGTTGGCAATCAAACTTGCCAGGACACCGATCTCATCCGGCGTCAAAGCGCGGTTCTCGATAACTCTTATTACATCGTCTTCTTCCATGATTCCCACCACGATCTATTGAGCAGCCAGTCAAATCCCAGGACCAAACCTGCATCCACGTAGTGACGGATCTATTCGTCCACTCTGCTATGCGCGAATCCCAAGAAACGAAATAAGTTTTGTGGACTGAATCCCAGGAAACGAACTACGTGGACTGAATCCCAATAAACGAATAAGTTTCGTGGCCTGAATCCCTGGAAACGAATATAAATTCGTTACTACGTGGCCTTCGAACTGGCTGATGCGGTCAGTGTTCAGTTCTGTTGTGGTTCATCCTGTGGCTTCTCTTTAGTGTACTCGCCTATTCAAAAACACTGTGTCGTAATAACTGATGAATCTGTACCCAGCCTTTTGATAGAACGCTCGCGCGCTCGAGGCTTTCTCGTTCACCAGCAGGCACACCGAGCTTGACTGCCTCAGGAGTGTCGTTCCTAATTGCGACAGGCATCGTGAGCCGTGGCCCTTGCCTCTCTGCTGGGGATCAACCCAAACACCCTCGAGGTAGCTGACCAGTGAGGTCTCGGTAATGACTTCGGCTTTGAAGATAAGTCTTCCGTCTTCGATCAAAACCCATGTCTTGCCAAGATCGATGCGTTGTGCGCAGCGCTGGCGGAAGCCCTCGGGATCGGTCTGCATAGGATCTATCCCGCTCTCGTCAAAAGCGCATTGAGCCTGTACCGGAACAACCAGCTCAAGCTCGTCGAGCGTAGCCCGTCTCAATCCAGGAACAGCTTCACGAGGTTCAACTGGCCACCGTTGCTCGAGCAGCAATTCGCGACAGAACCGACGCGGCGATTGCCCGCCGTCCGCGTAGTAACTCCAGAAGGCCTCAACCAGTTCCTGTTCTGCGAGCACCAAATGAGCGCCTCCGAATTCCCTGGCGAGCTTGGCGAACGCCTCGATCGCTGCGTGGGTGCGAATCTCCAGCAATATGTGGTGACCAATCAGCGCGACGCCCAGCACGTGACCTACTTCATCCCGACAAGCCAAGAACGATCCCCGGTTGTGCGGACTAACAATCCCGTTGGTCTTTATGAAGCCGACCATCCCGAACGTGTGAACCGGCCGCTCTTCGAGAAAAGCGAGCACCTCGGCTTCGTGCCTGCTGTCGAGCAGGCTCATCGTTACCGTGGTGGTGGTTGCGCCGATCGCCCACGGGCTCGCTCCAAATGCGTCTTCTCTTATTGTGGCAAGTGGTTGCATTGGAATCTCCTTTTTCCTAGCTCCTTACCACAATGGAATCAGCACAAATTGCATACCGGCCGTGGCGTCGCCGTAGGCCACTGAGTCTGAAAATACAAAGCTATCGCTCAGCAACACGCCGTCACTTAACAGCACGCCATCCGAGAGCAACACCCCGTCAGAAAGCAAGACGCCATCTGACAGCAGCACTCCGTCCGACAACAAAACACCGTCTGAGAGCAGCACCCCGTCAGAAAGGAGAACACCGTAGGAGGTCATCGTACTGCTGCGGCTGATTGAACCGTTGGCGACCGTCGTGGCATCGGACAACAAGACTCCCTGCGCGTACGCACCCTGCCAGTAGGTCATCACGGTGTTGCCATACAGGAAGCAGTAGTTGGTGATAATACCTTTGCCCCAGTAACAAGTGTTACCGGCGATCGAGTCATACTGGGACGGCATTGCGCCATTGAGCATCGCAGCCCCGTTGCTCAATGAATGGGCCCAGGGAACGATCGCACCCGACAGTCTTACGGCGCCTTCAACATTGAGACGACCGGCGCCCTGTTCGAAATTGTTGGCTCCTGAAATGGGTTGCGCGGTGTACATCAGTACAGCCTTGACCAGATTGGGGGTCAAGTTCGGGTTGGCTTCGATCAGCATCGCTGCCGCACCAGCGACGATCGCCGAGGACATCGACGTCCCGCTCAAGTACATCATCTGTTTCGTGGCTAACCCGGAAGTTCCCGGATTCAACAGAGGATTTGTCAAGAAAAGGCTGGTCACCCGGGTTTGCGAAGCGGGAGAGCACGCACCGAGTAACCTGTTGCCGGGCGCGACAAGATCAGGCTTGATCAGATTGTCGTACTTCCTGACGCCGTACGCATTTGTCGTGTAGCCGCGCGTCGGGCCGTGCGAGCTGTAGCTGGCGATCGCATCATCCGATCGCGAGTCTGTGCCGAAGGTGTTTGTTGCTCCGACGGTTATCACCGATGGGTCGATGCCCGGCGAGTGAACGCCACCGTAGATCTTCCTACCAAGCGAATCTTTTCCATCATTGCCCGCGGCGCAAACAACCACGATGCCGGCGGTGTGAGCGCGGCGCGCCGCCAGGCACAGCGGATCGGTCCTATAGCTGTCCCTCGCCTGCGCTCCGAGGCTCATGTTGATCACCCGAATATTGAAGGTATTCTTGTACGTAATGCACCAATCAATCGCCGCTATGGTGTTGCTGACGGTGCCACTCCCCGTGTCGTTTAACACTCGCAAATTCAACAGGTTAGCCTCACGCGCGATGCCGGTGTATGCGCCGTAGGCCACATCGCTTCTACCGGTGATGAGCGATGCTACGTGAGTGCCGTGACCATAGCGATCCTGGGTCGTGTTCTGCCCGGTGAAGTCTTTGGAGTAAACCACGCCCTCATGGTCGTAAGTTGTCTTGGTTAGATCGTGCGAAGTATCAATCCCACTGTCCAAAATGGCGACGCCAACGCCAGTGCCGTTCACACAAGTTAGCGTGGGGATGTCTGTGCTGCCATCCTGCGCGCCGGTGGTGTTGTAAACGTGGCCGAGCGACTCCGTGGGGCGATCCGGGCTGATGTACGCGATGTCAGGATCATTTTCGAGATCCTTGATTCTCGACAATGGTAGTTCCGCGGTGACCAGACCAAGTCTCTTAAAGAGCTTCTTGTAACGACCACCGGCAACGTTCATCTTCCCCGACATCACGCGGATGGCTGTAGCGTCGCCCAGTTCAACTGCTGTGTCGCTTAGTTGAATGATCACCCGCTGAAGCTCATCGGGCGAGTTTTGCTGTTTAGCTGTCTGAATGCTCTCCTCAAGATCGGGAGCAACTTTCCCACGTTCGACGTCAACATCAACGTTGCCGTCGTTCTCTGCGACCTTTTGCAGGCTGATTGATTGCCCTTTAGCGTTGCCGCCCAGCAGGTGGCCGGTTAACAGACTTACCACCGAGCAAAAGACCAGCAGAGCTACCATCGACTTCTTAAATACCTTATTTGCTTTCTTCACAGCTTCGTTCCTCGATTCCCAGATCAATTTTGTTTTCATTTTTCGTCTCGCGCTGAGTGGTGAGGACTACAACCAATCCGTTACCTCTGCGCGCCATCTATATGTCAAGAACCGTGCCGGAATGGCAACTGTGTGAAATCGCTTACCTAAGAAGTGTGTTTTAACACACTTAGGGTGAGGCGGGGGAGGCCTTGTCGTTAGGAGAAAAGCCACACTTCGTTCAATTTGACTGAACGGTTCAGTCTAGTTGGGGGATGAGTAAGTGAAATAAACCGCCAGTGTTGTCCGAACGCAAGCAGGCGGCTGGGATGTCAACGTTTGGGCTTCAATCGCTTTACTTGAGCACCACGTTCACAAGTTTGCCCGGAACAGTGATGATCTTGGCTACCACTCGGCCCTCAATTGCATTTTTGACTCTGTCATCTGAAAGCGCCGCCTCGCGCAACTCGCTATCGCTCGCATTTGCGCTTGCAAAGATGCGACTGCGCAGTTTGCCATTGATCTGGATTGCAACCTCGATTTCCTCGTCACGCGCAAGATCGGCGTCGAACTCGGGCCACTGGGCGCGCGCCAGGCTTCCCGAATGACCGAAACTTTCCCACAGCTCTTCGGACATATGCGGTGCAAACGGTGCAAGCATCGGGATCAACGCATTGAACGCCTCCCGGGCAATCTCATTGTCTGCTTCGCTCGCATCACCGATCTTCTCCACCGCCTGATCAAACGCGTAGATCTCGTTGGTCAGTTCCATCAACGACGAGATGCATGTGTTCAAGTGAAGACGCTCTTCGAAATTCTCGGTTATCGACCGGACAATTTGATGAACGCGGCGACGCAGTTTTCGCTGATGATCTTGAAGATCGGTTTGAGTCAGCGATCCGGGAGTAGTTCCGGCCATGCGACTCTGCCACTTTTGGGCGATCCGCCATACCCGCTGCAGGTAGCGCGACGCACCCTCAAACCCCGTATCGGACCACTCTTTGTCCTTCTCGGGCGGTCCGGCAAACAGGACAAATAGACGCAGAGCATCCGCCCCGTGAATATTGATCATCTCGATTGGGTCGACGGCGTTCTTTTTCGACTTCGACATTTTCTCGACACGACCGGTTACGACCTCCTTGCCGCAGAACGAGCAAGTCTTTTGCTCGGTCACCTCCTCGGGAAACAGCCACTCATGCTCCGGACAGAAGTACGTTTCCTTGTTGATCATCCCCTGGGTCAGCAGTCTGGTCACCGGCTCATCGAACTTAACCAGTCCAAGATCGCGCATTACCTTTGTCCAGTAACGCGTGTAAATCAGATGCAGAACCGCATGCTCGATTCCTCCGATGTATTGATCAACGGGCAGCCAGTAAGCGACCTTGTCAGGATCGAACGGCTGCCGATCGTTTTGCGGATCGCAATAACGAAAGTAGTACCAGTTTGAATCAACAAATGTGTCCATCGTGTCGGTGTCGCGCTTTGCGGGACCTCCACATTTTGGACAAGTTGTATCGACATACTCAGGAACGTGGTCGAGCGGCGAGCCGCCTTCGACCTTCAGGTTCACGCCTTTTGGCAACACGACCGGCAAGTCTTCGTCGGCTACCGGCAGGATGCCATCGCGCTCGCAGTGAATCATCGGAACGGGCGTGCCCCAGTAACGCTGACGTGAGATTCCCCAGTCACGCAGCTTGTAGGTGATCGCCGATCGCCCAAACCCGTGAGCCTCGGCGTATTCATTCATCAGCTTGTTTGCTTCCTGCGAGGATAACCCGCTCCACTGCCCGGTGTTGACCGTAGTACTCCATGATTCGTCGGCTGCAATCAAATCTTCAGCCGGAATCTCGCGACCTTCGTCGTCCAGCTTGATCTGCCGGAACGGGATGTTGTACTTGCGAGAAAACTCGAAATCGCGTTGATCGCCGGACGGTACCGACATGATCGCGCCGGTCCCGTATTCGATCAGAACGAAATTCGCAATCCATATCGGCAACTTCTCCTGGTTGAACGGATTGATCGCGAAGCCGCCGGTAAAAATGCCGTGTTTTTCCAGTTCGTCCACGCGCGCGCTGCGCTGTTCCTGTTTGAGTTTTTCGGCGAAGCCCAGCACCTCGTCGCGATGTTGTTTGTTCTCGAGAATCTTTGTGATCAGCGGATGTTCCGGCGCCAGTATGATCGCGTTCGCGCCGAAGATCGTATCGATCCGGGTTGTAAACACGGTAACCTTTTCATTCAGATCTTCGACTGTGAAATCGACCCGCGCTCCGCTGCTGCGTCCGATCCAGTTCCGTTGCATCGACACGACACGTTCCGGCCAGCCACCCTCAAGTTGATCCAGCCCCTCCAACAGTTGCTCCGCATAATCGGTTATTCGCGCGAACCATTGCGGCAGCTCTTTTTGGGTCACCTTTGCGCCACAGCGCCAGCATTCGCCGTTGGATGCCTGTTCGTTTGAAAGCGAGATGTTTTCCTTTGGGCACCAATTGACCGGCGCGAGCTTGCGATAGAGCATCCCGCGTTCAAACATTCGAATAAAGAACCATTGGTTCCACTTATAGTATTCAGGATCACAGGTGGCGATTTCGCGCGACCAGTCGTAGCTGATCCCCATTCGCAGAAGCTGGTCTTTCATCGTCGCGATGGCGTCGCGGGTAAACTTTTCGGGATCGGTGCCGTGTTTGATGGCAGCCGTCTCGGCAGGCTGGCCGAACGCGTCCCAACCAAACGGGTGCAGCACGTTGTAGCCGCGCATCCGCTTGAACCAAGATAGCGCATCGCCGATGGAGTAATTGCTGACGTGGCCGATGTGAGCGCGTCCGGAAGTGTAGGCGAGCATTTCGAGGCAATAGAACTTTGGCTTTGAGGGGTCTTCGGTGACCTCAAAGGTCTTCTCATCGGCCCAGCGCTTTTGCCACTTTTGTTCGATCTCTTGTGGGAAGTATTTTTCTTTCATGGTATTGGCCTACTAAGACGACTTATTAATTAGAAACGATTAGTAGAGCGGCTGGGGAGAACTGGCAACAATCGCCCAACACGCTCAGGCGAGCAGGGGATTCAAAAGGGTAAGTTCAAGCTGTAACAACTTTGAAAACATCGCACGTATGATAAAACGGGATCGGCAAAGAGGCAACCGGAAGGTGGGTTTAATGGTTGCCTCAGGCATTGACATACGATGCCGGTCGCATAGGGGACCCTGAGTACGCTCCTTCCAGTGTCCGCCATCCACTCTCCTGTTCAACCAGAAAGCTCTCGCAGGCGCGCCAGGTTCCATTCGTAGCCTCGCTCCTTATCAACAGGAGTTTCTAAGATAAATGGTACATGGTTGAACTTCAAGTTACGGGTCATGCGACGGAACGCCTCTGCGCCAATGTAGCCGAGCCCAATGTGCTGATGCCGATCAACCCGCGAGTTCAGCGGCGCTTTTGAGTCGTTGCAGTGAATCAGCTTGATTCGATCGAACCCGAACGAACCATCGATAGCTCGAATCGTCGATCGCAATCCCGCTTCGGTCGAAATGTCATAGCCCGATGCGTATGTGTGCGCAGTGTCCAGACATACATCAACAGGAACATCATCGAGCTCGCGCAGCAGCCAGGCGAGCTGGTCAAAGTCACACCCGATCGACGAGCCCTGCCCTGCGGTGTTCTCGATCAGTATCGACATTGCCCCGTTCTGCCCAGCCCGACTTGCGTTGGCCGGAGCCCCTCTCAATCTGAGACCTCGCACGCACTCGCGAATGGACTCCACTGCCGTGGTCATCCCCCTCTCCACATCAGCGCGGCCGGCGCTCCCGGGATGCACGACGAGGTAATCAGCACCAAGCGCACGGCTGCGCACGATTTCCTCTCTAAAGGCGTTCCGTGACCGGGCCAACAGCACCGGATCCTCGGCTGCGAGATTGACGAGGTAAACGGTATGAACCGCAAGCGGCCACAGACCAGCATCCTCACGGGCTCTTCTGAATTCGGAGATCTCCTCCTGCTCGAGTGGCCGCGCAAACCATCCGCGCGGATTACGGGCGAAAATCTGAAAACAGTCACTCGCGGTTTCAAGCGCTCGATCAACTGCCTTCGACAGTCCGCCTGCAATCGAAGCGTGCATGCCGATTTGGACCCTCTCCCTCATGGCGTAAGTAATTTCAACACAAAGACACTAAGCCACAAAAGGGAGCAGCGGAATTTACCTGAATATTTTTCTGTCGAATGTTTTATAGTGTGGAAGCCGAATGTGTGCGCTGGCCACGATGTTGACAGCACTCACACGGCTCAGTTAGACAAGCGCTGTGCGAGTACGTGCATGAACCTTAAACTCACAACGATTACCATTGCTTTCGCCTTATCAATCTCAATCTATGGACAGACCACTCCGCGATTGGGCCCCGGACGCAAATACACAAGCATCGAACGCTTAAAGAAAGAACGACTCCAGGCGGTGCACAACGACCGCGCGCGACTGGCGCGCGAGCGAAAAGCGGTTTCGCTTGCAACCGGCTACAACGACTATCGCGCGGTGCTTCACGCTCACGCCCAAGACGCAACGCACACCGGTGGGTCCAGACCTGAACTGCTCGATGGAGCCAAACGCGCCGGGGTTCAGATCGTAATGCTCTCGGATCACGTAAGGCCCGAACGCGACTTTATAAACGACAGCTGGCGCGGACTGCGCGAAGGTGTGCTGTTTATCCCCGGCGCGGAAGACCGAGGGTTTCTGTCGTTCCCAATGAACTCTATAAAGGCTCTCGCTCCCTCCTCGCGTGAAGAATATATCGGCGTTGTACGGCGCGACGGCGGGAATATTTTCTTGTGTCACGTTGAGGAACGCACGGATTGGCCAACTAATCAGCTGGACGGCTTGGAAATCTACAACCATCACAGCGATGTCAAGAACGAGGCGGCGTTTCAACTTTGGCTTCAAGGCTCGCTAACGGATCCGGTGCGTTTGCCGGAGCTGGTCGCCGCGCTCGCTGAATATCCCGAAGAAGTCATTGGAGCTCAGCAGGATTATCTATCGGACATCATCGCAAAATGGGACCGAGATGCGCAGCACCACCGCTTGACCGGAGTCGCAGCCAACGATTGTCATCACAACCAGGTGTTTACCGTAACTGCTATCGATGAAAACACCGTCGAAGTCGGGTACATCACCAGCAAACCAACGACGACTCGGATCACTGCCGACAAAGTGCCTGGCGTCGCCGCGCTTGTGAGAGGTAAAAAACCGGGTGAGTTGATCGCACGGCTCGACTTCGACCCGTACGAGCGCAGCCTGCGATATGTCTCGACTCATATCCTGGCTCATGAACTGACTGAAGCCTCAATACGCGACGCACTCAGAAACGGCCACGCATATGTCGCACACGACTGGCTGTGTGATTCGACCGGATTCGCTTTCGTCGCACTGGCGGGAGGGAAAGTCAAAGCAATAATGGGTGACGAGATTAAGGTGGGCGGCGCGTTGAAATTAAGCGCGGCGACACCGGTCAAGTGCACGCTCAAGTTAATACGCAACGGCGAAGAGCTTCAGACTTTAGCCGCCAAACGTCTCGACTTTGAGGTCAAAACTCCAGGCGTGTATCGCATTGAAGCGTGGCTCGAGCTGGACGGCGAGAAGCGTCCGTGGATTTACTCGAACCCCATCTACGTTCGATGATGCACAAGAGCTGCTCAGTTATGACGCGCTCCAAACGACTCATCGCCGCAGCGGCAATTGGATCTGTGTTCGCGCTGTCTATCTACACCAAGGCGCTGCCCGTTCAATCCAAAACTGCAACCCGTGAAAAACCGGCCTGGGAGGATCAGATAGTTCCCGGCTCTCAGCTGACGGTGCTCGACCTCGCGCGTCGAATAGTTCCCGACATCAAGAGCGATAGCGACACTGGATCCCACGTCACCGGAACCGATCTGTCTGGAATAAGACTACTCGATGGAGTCGAAGAAACGGGGATGGAGTTGGATCTCGAATCCCGCGATGAAATAGAGATCACCGAGCCCGACTACTTCTGGTTGAATGATGGCGGCGCCAAGCGACTTGTCGTGTTGCTCACGCTCGAGCCGGAAAAGCTGGTCATCGGGCTCTTTGAGACCTCGCCCGCCATCAAATTGTTGGACGCGGCTACGACTACCCAGGACATGCACACGACTTTCGACCGCGGAAAGCTGTGGCAAATTCACCCACAACGCCAGGCTTTCGCGGCGCACTTTTGGCATGACAATTCGTCGGAGAGTTTCGACCAGTACATCTTTGTTTCGGTGGTCAATGGAAAGCTGAGAGCCATTGCGGTTACAGGGGGCTTTACGGGATTCACCGATTACTCGCCGGCTCGGCGCCGAGTCTGCAAGACGGCCGTGTCTCCTGAATTCCGCTTCGCGCCGTCAGCCAACCGTGGGTACTTTGATCTCATAGTGACCGAGGTCACGCTGAAGGTTTGTCACCCCGAATCGGTGAATTGGAGTTGGAAGACCGGAGTCGTATATCGAAAGCCTGTTCGTCGCGTATTGCTGTGGAACGCAAAGGCTAAGCAATACCTAAGCGCGGCGACGCGTCGATGAACCAGAGAGCGCAGGCCTTCTGTGCTAGACTCGCAGCCAATGAAAGTCGATCCGGTCAAACTCGAAATCTTCAAGTCTCTCTACTCCTCGGTCGCCGAAGAGATGGGCGTGAGCCTCCGGCGGTCAGCATTCTCTCCAAACATCAAAGAGCGCCGGGATTACTCTTGCGCGGTGTTTAACCAGGACGGCGTACTGATCGCACAAGGCGATCACATGCCGGTGCATTTGGGCTCGATGCCGATGTCTGTGCGTGCGGCTCTTGAAACAGTCAAACTCGGCCCGGGCGACATTGTCGTGCTCAACGATCCGTACGCGGGCGGCACCCATCTACCGGATGTAACGATGGTCGCCGCCGTCTTCCGCGATGAAGCGAGGGGGCGACGGGGCGAGGGGGCGACTAGGCGAGGGGGCGCCGGGGTGACCAGATCGCCCCGTCGCCAAGTCGCCCCGTCGCCCCGTCCGGTCTTTTATGTGGCCAACCGCGCTCATCACGCCGATATAGGAGGCGCGACACCCGGTTCAATGGGGCGTGCTGACGAGATCTATCAGGAGGGCTTGAGAATTCCACCGGTGAGACTGATGATCGGCGGCCGCGTCAACGATGATGTTATGCGGTTGATCTCGGCCAACGTGCGGATCCCCGAAGAGCGCGAAGGCGATCTGACTGCGCAGCTTGGAGCGATCGCTACCGGTCGCCAGCGGCTGCTCGAGATAGTCGAGCGCTACGGCTTCAAAGAGGCAAATCAGTACGCCTCGCATCTTATCGACTACACCGCGAAGATGATGCGCGCTGTGATTCGCGATTTGCCGGACGGGGTCTACGAGGCCGAAGACTTTTTGGACGATGACGGGTACTCGGACGATCCAGTTCGGATAGCCGTGCGCATTGAAATCAAGGGAGATCAGGCTTACGTTGACTTCACCGGCAGCGCGCCGCAAGTGCGTGGGCCTATAAACGCCGTTGAAGCGATCACCGTTTCAGCCGTTTACTACGTCTTTCGCTGCTTGATACCAATGAGCGTTCCGGCAAGCTGGGGGATTCTGCAACCGATAAAAGTAAACGCTCCGCTGGGAACGGTGGTCAACGCCAGACCGCCCGCGGCAGTCGCCGGCGGCAACGTCGAAACTTCTCAACGAATCGTAGACACCGTGCTCCTCGCTCTTTCCAAGACTGGCGCCGCGGTTCCCGCCGCAAGCCAGGGAACAATGAACAATCTAACAATTGGGGGCACCGACTGGCGCACGGGCAAACAGTTTGCGTACTACGAAACCGTTGCCGGTGGGTTGGGCGCGCGGCCGGGTCTCGATGGCATCGACGGGATTCACACCCACATGACCAATTCGTTGAATACTCCCGCGGAAGCAATGGAATACGCTTACCCGATGCGAGTACGGCGTTATGAAATACGACGTGGAAGCGGCGGTGGGGGCCAGTTTCAGGGAGGTAACGGTATTGTGCGCGAAGTCGAGCTTCTAACCGACGCGCAGGTGACCATCCTCTCCGACCGGCGAAAGGTGCGGCCCTATGGTCTGAGAGGCGGCGAGTCAGGCGCAGCCGGGCGGACGGTGCTAGTGTCCAGGGATGGTGAGCGCGTGTTGGCCGGCAAAGAGTCTGTTCACGCAAAAGCGGGCGACCGCATCCGAATCGAAACGCCGGGCGGCGGCGGCTGGGGTAAGAAGGTTAAGAACCGCAAAAGGAAAGTTGAATAAACATTCTCACGTAGTAACGAATTTATTCGTTCCGATTTGTTATTGATCTACTTCCCTCGCCACTCCTCGAGAACAGTTTCGATTCTTTCTCTCACTCTTTGCCGCGCGAGATTCCGGTCATCTTTGAACAACAATTCATCATAATCACTGTCCGGATTTTGCTCCTACTTGAGGAATTCACCACTCAGTTCGCTGCTATTCCCTTCTGTCAGTAAGGTTTGCTTGTCACTTTCTGAGGGCCGCTGATAAGATTCCCTCGCGATGGCCGAACAAATTCGAGAGCGGCTCGTGCGAGTTCGTGAACGGATCGCGCGAGCGGCCGAACGCGCCGGTCGCAGCGCCGACGACATAACCCTCATCGCGGTCTCCAAGACATTTGATTCAACCACAGTGCAGCAAGCGGTTGATGCGGGTGCGCGCGATCTTGGCGAGAATCGCGTCCAGGAAGCGATCGCAAAAGTTGGAGTGGTCCAGGGCGAGGCTCGATGGCACTTGATAGGCCATCTACAGTCAAATAAGGCTCGACAGGCAGTGGAAGCGTTCGACGTGATTCACACGATCGATAGCAATCAGTTAGCCGACCGACTCGACCGCATCGCTGGCGACTTGGGACGAAGGCCATCTGTGCTTGTTCAGGTTGATCTCGCGCACGAACCCACTAAATCGGGTGCTGACGAAAGCGAGTTACCGGCAATCGTAGAAGCTCTTGAGTCGGCGAGTCATCTCGAGTTTCGCGGATTGATGACGTTGCCACCGTTTTTCGATTTGCCAGAGCAAGCCAGGCCCTACTTTCGCAAGCTTCGCGAGATCCTCGAGGGATTGAACCGAGATCGCAGTACCGATCAAAGACTGACTGAACTGTCGATGGGAATGACCAACGACTTTGAGGTAGCTATCGAGGAAGGCGCCACTATGGTTCGTGTTGGGACCGCGATTTTTGGAGTAAGAGGATGACAGAAGGCGGGGCAGAAGGCAGAAGGCAGAAAGCAGAAAGCAGAAAGCAGAAGGCAGAAGGCAGAAGGCAGAAGGCAGAAAGCAGAAGGCAGAAGGCAGAAGGCAGAAGGCAGATAGCATAATGCGTGATGCAACGAACAAAGCGGACAGCGTGCTGGCGAGGCTCCCTCTGCCTTCCACCTTCTGCCTACTGCCTACTGCCTACTGCCTTCTGCTTTCTGCCTTCTGCCTTCTGCCTTCTGCCTTCTGCCTTCTGATCGCTGAGGAGAGTGTTTGAGAATAATAGTACTCGCGCTATATGGACTATCATGGATTGTGTTCGGGGGGACGATTTTCGTCGCTTCGCTGCTATTCTTGCGTGTACTGCTCACCTGGGTTGGGGCGAATCCTTTCGGGCGGATTCCCTATCATCTGACCAGGATCACCGAACCGCTGGTCCGCCCCGTGCGGTCGCAATTCGGCGGCGGTCGTCATCTGCGATACGATCTAATCCCGCTGGTCATGGGGGTGTTGATTCTGGTGACCGGGCTGTTTATCTCGAGCATGCTCGGTCAGCTTGGCGCCATCATCACCGCGATCGGGATGAACATTACATCGGGCGCTGTCACCTCAGGCGCGATGTTCGGAGAATTGATCAGGCTCATCGGTCTTTTATACGTCGTTGCTATCTTTCTCCGGTTCTTCCTGCCGTTCTTTGGGGTTGGATATCGAAACAAGTTCTTTCATTTTCTCTTCGCTATAACCGAGCCGTTACTCAAACCGCTTCGGCGGATCTTCGTCGCAGGTATGTTTGACTTTTCGCCGATCGTCGCGATGTTCATAGTACAGATTCTTACCACTTTCCTTGCGGAGATCGTGAGCCGATGAGTTGGTGTCAAGGTGCTGGAACTCAACGAGAAAGATGGCGCGGTTACGATTAGAGTTAGAGTTCAGCCTCGCGCGCCGCGAACTGAATTAGCCGGCGAGCACGACGGCGCTCTTAAGTTAAGAATCGCGTCACCGCCGGTCGACGGGAAAGCTAACGAGGAATGCAGGCGTTACCTTGCCAAGCTGCTCAAGGTGAGCGCAACATCGATTGAAATCATTGCTGGAGAGTCATCTCGCAACAAGGTGGTCCGCGTTTCAAACACGAGCGCCCGGCGCGTTCTTGAGGCACTAGGGAGGTAGATCCAATGTCCGGACATTCAAAGTGGCACTCAATTAAGCACAAGAAGGGAGCGATTGACGCTAAGCGCGGCAAGGCGTTCTCGAAACTAATCAAGGAACTAACCGTCGCGGCCCGCGGCGGCGGCGATCCGACCGGCAACCCGCGATTGAGAAAGGCAATGGATGATGCCAAGGGATTAAACATGCCCAAGGACACCATGATGAATGCAATCAAGCGCGGCACCGGGGAGATTGCGGGCGCAGCCATCGAAGACATCACCTATGAGGGCTATGGCCCCGGCGGCGTGGCAGTCTTTGTCGAATGTCAGACCGACAACCGAACGCGCACGGTTGCAGAGATACGGCACATCTTCTCCAAACACGGAGGCAACCTCGGCGAGTCCGGTTCGGTTGCGTGGATGTTTCAGAAAAAGGGCGCGATCATCATCGAGAAAAATGTGGCGGATGAAGAAAAGATGATGGAACTTGCTTTGGAGGCCGGAGCCGAAGACGTCGCCGGCGATGAAGAGACCTGGGAAGTAATCACCTCGCCTGAGGATTTTAATACGGTATTGGACGCGATCAAGGGCGCCGGAATCGAGGCCCTTTCCTCAGACGTTACGATGCGTCCCACCAACTCCGTGCAGGTGACGGGTTCAATGGCCCAGCAGGTTCTGCGTTTGATGGAAGCGCTTGAAGACAATGATGATGTTTCGAATGTCGCCGCCAACTTCGACATTCCGGCGGAAGAGATGGAGGCGGCAGGCTGAGTTCATTTACGCGAGGCAGCGTCGGGCTTCGTTCGCACTCGCCGCGAGGCCAAAATCGAGTAACCCATTTTCCCCCGGAATCAGGATTTCCTATGCGAGTGTTGGGTGTTGATCCCGGCAGCGACACGACCGGCTACGGCGTGATCGACAGCGACGGCCGGAATTACGATCTGGTCGAGTACGCGGGTATTCGAGGACCTAAGCATTTGAGCTTCGCCGCCAGACTTCTCACGATCAGTCTAAAGCTCGAAGAGATCATCGAAAGGTTGAGGCCGCAGGCGTGCGCGGTTGAAGACACTTTCTATGCAGTGAACGTGAAAAGCGCGCTTAAACTTGGGCAAGCGAGGGGCGCAGTGTTGGTCGCCGCCGCGCGTTCTGGAGTCGAGGTGTTCGAGTATTCCCCGCTTGAGATCAAGTCGGCGCTTGTAGGCTACGGTCGCGCTGAGAAGCAACAAGTTCAAGAGATGGTCCGGATTCTTTTGGGAATGAAGAGAGTCCCTGAACCTCTCGACGCCAGCGACGCTCTTGCAATAGCGATTTGTCACGTTAACATCGCATCGACTCGAGCGCGAATCCAGAAGAACGCTTGAATTGAACACACCTCAGTCCCAAATGTTTGTATTCCCGCTGTGTTTCGGATGGCCGCCCGGCGGATGCTGTTCTCTTTCAAAAACGCACTAATCGCTTGAGGCTCGAAAGGACCAGTAGTAAGATAACGTTGAAACGGGCGAGCCTCCCGAACTCTGCCGAAGATGAGACTGCGAAGAGCAGGGCCGGGCAGTGCTAAAAGCCCCCAGTAGAGCGCCCTTCTCCTCATTGGATGGTAGTCGTAATGACGGACCTCTACGGAATTCTTGGGCTCACTCCTCGCGCAACGGCAGGTGAGATCAAATCGGCTTACCGAAGACTGGCGCGTAAGTATCATCCTGACGTCTCAGCGTCTCCCGATTCCGCCACTCGGTTCGTGCGGATCAACCGGGCTTACCAGGTGCTGAGCGATCCCCGGAGGCGTGAGGCATATGACAGCGGTCAGTACCACGACGCGCAGCGTACGTTTTACGCCTCGCGACAGGCAGAGGTGGTGGCCATGCAGCGCCACTTCGACCGGATCGTCGACGAATGGCTGGCTCACGAGCGACAAGAGACGGCAGCGCGGTCACACGCCGTCCTGATCGTCGTTCCCCTATTTCTGTCGGCGTTCTACGTCATGGTTTCAAAGCCGACGCTAATCGAGCAATCGCGGCTGATCGGCAGAGTTGTGATTCTCGCCCTGGCGCTATACGGGCTCGTATATCTCGTGAAGAATCTCGCGGTTGTGCTTTCGCGGTACACATATCACGTCCCCGACCAACTTACGTCTGTGTTTCGAGAGCAGGAGGTCCCCAAGGACAAGGCGATCAGCCGGAGGGCCGGGTTGATTTTTCTGGTATGCGGTTATCTGGTGTCGATTGGGTTAGGCTATGTCGTGAGCAAGTTCGTACCAGGAAGCTACGGCGCCGCGGTAAGTTTTAGCACTCTGCTGGGCGCGCTTGTTTACCCGCCTATCGCAGTGTTGATCATCGGGAGTATTCGCCGAATCGGTGGGCTGCTTGAGCGGTTCTAAAGCAGTCCGTAGTCCGTGGTCCGAATCTAGGACCTATATTCGCGCTACGGACCACGGACTACTGACTACTTCTTAAAAATCCTCTTCGCCATTGAACCGAGATCCGATTTCCAAATGCTTCCGTTGCTCGCTTTGCTTCGGGCGGCTTCAGCGCTGATCTCGCGTTTCGCAGCTCGGTTGTCGGGGTCCATACGCAGCGCCTCGCGGAAGTATTGGTCGGCCCTCTTCATCAATCCTGCCTCTTTATATAACAATCCGAGCTTTACCCGGATCTGCGCATTATAAGGTTCCAGCTCAGCAGCCTTCGAAAGGTGCATCTCTGCGTCGCGGCGGGTTCTCGGATTGCGAATAAGCGCGATTCCCAGGTGATAGTGGTAAGGAGCTCGATTCGGATCCAACTTGATCGCCTCCCGAAGAAGATGTACCGCAGCGTGATATTCCTTTCTTTCAAAACGCGCGCGCCCCTGTTGATAATACACTTCTGCCATTTGAGCAGGCGGAAGCTGAGATGTTGACTTGCTTACGATTGGTTCGGACACCGGCATTTCAACAGGAATCGGCGGCAAGGTTTCGCTGTTCCCCGAAGCACCGTCCAACGGACTGGAAATAGACCCCGGCCGATCCCCATCGGGCGCCTGAGACTCCTTCACTGCCGGCTCGGAAGTGGCCAACGGAACGGTCCTCGATACTGCCTGAGCGAGCGACCCCGACGCTTTTCTGATTCGCTCGTCATAAACCGCGCGCTCTGTAGACTGGCTCAACGTGTCGTACGCCTGTGTGATCATCGCAAAAAGTGCTTCGAGCTTGTTTCGCAGATCGCCCGCGTCTCGTTGGTGATAACGATCCGGGTGATACTTCTTAGCGAGATGATAATAGGCAGCCTTGATCTCGGCGGTGGTTGCGTGCCTGGTAACTCCGAGCACATCGTAAAAATCCGCCGAATTCGAAAAGTGGAGTTTGCGGACTACCTCTTCCCGCAAGCGGTCCAATGATTCGTCAGCTTCGCGAGACGCCGGGTCCTCGTCATCGTCCTTTTCGTGATCAAGAAGCTTTAAGAACCCTGCCGCCACCAGAACACAAACCGCCCGGTGGGCATCGGCCTCTCCAAGACCGCTCAGGGCGCCCACGGTACTCGCAGCCGTCGGTGATTCGATACGTGAGAGAATGTAGCTCTCAAGCGGCGCCAACCTGCCTGAGTCTGACTGTATCGCGCCTGTTCTGGATTTGAGAACCACAGCGTCGGGCGGAACAATCAACTCGGCTACATCTTGAATGTCTGACGCGTGACGGGCCCCCTCAAGCAACACATCCGCAGCACCCAGACTAAGCGTCACTTCGTGAGCTGCGCGAATTCGCTCGTCGAACGCGTAGTCGCCCTGGGTCCATTCAAACACAGACAGGATTATGCCCATAACCTGGTCGCAAACCAGTTTGCGCATCTGTCCGGTTTCGAGGACGCCCATCTCCACCAGTACCGGACCCAATCGTTGAGTCTTGCCGGCCCGTTCCTTGGCGCGTTCGATCTGTTCGAGGGTCGCCAGCCCATCCTTCATCAGCGTGTAATCCAGCTGCTCGTTTGTCAGATTGCTTATCGCGAAAGTGGGCGCGCCCGATTCGAAAAAAATCGCTTTAATAGCCTTCCCACGTGACAGTCGTAGCAGCCCACTCGAATTCTTTTGGGCTATATCTCGTATAAGATTAGGGACGAGTTTTTCGCCTAGTTGTCCTTGCACCGGAGCTTCCTGTGAGGCAGTGGGCTACAACGCTGGTAGCCAGGGGAAAGGTATAAGGGCAAGTTGGGGGTCGAACTGCGACATTGTAGATTGAAAGAGTGCTCGGTTCAATAGTCTTCCAAACTCGCTCAAATCCTTGACATGCCAACGTTCAATCGGTTAGCCTCTTACGTTGCTTCGACCGAAAAATTCGCAACAGGAGTAACCACGAACGTGAAGCCTGATATTCATCCAAAATACGTAAACGCGACCGTGCACTGCGCCTGCGGTGAGACGTGGCAGACCCGGTCAACCAAGTCGGAAATCCGGCTCGAGATCTGTTCCAATTGCCATCCGTTCTTCACCGGCAAGCAAAAGCTTATCGATACTGCTGGCCGCGTCGAACGATTCAATCGAAAGTACGGCCGTAAGTCAGAAGCTTAACTGATCAACAATCCAATAGTGGTTGCCGGGGCCGCCCGGTCGCATTCGCCCGCTGACTGTTCCTACCAGAACCGCCAGCAGCTGAATGCGAGAAGTCGAAGCGGCAACCGGCAACCATTGTTCTTTTTAAGAGCACAGAAGGCGAGATAGTTATGAGAGAAGATCAGATTATAGTTGGCGGGCAGGCGGTGATCGAAGGCGTGATGATGCGCGCTCCGCATTCTTATGCGGTCGCAGTACGCCGGCCAGACGGTCAGATCGTAGCAAGATCCGAGCGGCTGCCTGTTCTCTCGGAAAAATATCCGCTGCTCAAGCTACCGGTTTTGCGCGGCTCGGCAGTGCTAATTCACTCAATGATTCTGGGTATCAAGGCGTTGAACTTCTCAGCGAATGTCGCTTTTCACGAAGGTGAAAAAGATCCTCTGTCGACACCCTCGGAGTTCCAACCGACTGCTCTTCCATCAGGTATGGTGACTGCCAGGTCGTCGGTCGCCGTAGTCACTGAAGCGAAGCCGGCCGCTGAAACGAAGACCGCAGCCGGAGCGATCGGCTCGATAATCTTCGCCATCTTTTTCAACGTGCTTCTGTTCATTGTGCTGCCGCTGCTTCTGACCAACATTCTGTTTGTTTATCTCGGCGGCGGAACTATTGATGCGCAGTCGGCGAGTGGAACGTGGTACGCGGATGCGTGGGCGTGGATTCGTGCCGGGCTTCACCCGGTTCGGCCCTCGGTGGCGTTTAATCTCGTCGATGGCCTTATTCGAATGACGTTCTTTTTGATAATGATCACGAGCTTCTCGTTGCTGCGCGACATTCGACGCGTTTTCGAGTACCACGGCGCCGAGCACAAGGTCGTCTACACCTGGGAAGCGGACGAAGAGCTGACAGTCGCAAACGCGCGCACGAAGCGACGACAGCATCCGCGTTGCGGCACCAGCTTTCTGATGGTGGTGATGCTGGTCTCGATCGTTGCGTTCTCAGTGGTTAAGTTTGATTCGCTGTTCCTCAACTTCTTGGTCCGGCTGTCACTGATCCCGGTGGTCGCCGGCGTGTCGTACGAGATAATTCGCGCATCGGCGAAAACATCGGCGCAATGGTTCTTCTCGGTGATAACAAGGCCGGGTCTGTGGCTTCAAAACATCACGACCAGAGAACCGGATGATTCCCAGCTTGAAGTGGCGATCTACGCTCTGAAGGAGTCTTTGAAGTTGGAGCCGGTGAAGGAGTAGTCAGTAGTCATGCTAGAACGACTAGACGCAATCGAAGAGAAGTACGAAGAGCTGACTCGACAGTTGAGCGATCATGAACTGCTGTCGGATCAGTCCAAGTACACCAAGATCGCAAAGCAGCATCGCGACCTCGAAGAAATCGTCGGCAAGTGCCGGGAGTTCAAGGCGCTGGATCGAGGCATCCTCGAAACCAAAGAACTG
The DNA here is from genome assembly GCA_035649735.1 of Blastocatellia bacterium. Classification (GTDB taxonomy): domain Bacteria; phylum Acidobacteriota; class Blastocatellia; order UBA7656; family UBA7656; genus Onstottus_A. The sequence continues at coordinate 23,495 of DASRIZ010000094.1, forward strand.
CTCGACGCAGAACAGGATGCCGAAATGCTCAACCTTGCACGCGCGGAGCTCACCGAACTCGAGCAGCGGCGTGAAGCCGTCGAGTCCGAGCTTAGATTCTTATTGCTTCCCAAAGACCCCAACGACGAAAAGAACGTCATCCTGGAAATCCGAGCCGGAACCGGCGGTGACGAAGCCTCGCTGTTCGCTTCCGAAATCATGCGTATGTATACTCGCTACGGCGAGCGCCAGGGCTGGCGTGTTCAGGTGCTTGACGCCTCGGAGTCAGGCATAGGAGGCGTCAAAGAGGCGATCCTGCTAATCGAAGGAAACCGAGTTTTTTCCAAACTCAAACACGAGTCGGGCGTTCACCGCGTCCAACGCGTACCTCAGACGGAAGCATCGGGTCGCATACATACCTCGGCGGTCACAGTGGCGGTGCTTCCGGAAGCAGAAGAAGTCGACATCAAAATAGATCCAAAAGACATTCGCATCGACACTTTCTGTTCGTCCGGTCCGGGCGGGCAGTCGGTCAACACGACCTACTCAGCCGTCCGAATCACTCATCTTCCGAGCAATACTGTTGTCTCGATGCAAGATGAGAAGTCCCAGATCAAGAACCGTGAGAAAGCGATGCGCGTGCTGCGCTCGCGGATTCTGGAGATGGAGCAGGAGAAACAGCATCAGGCGATCGCAAGCGAGCGCCGGTCGATGGTCGGATCAGGGGATCGGTCGGAGAAAATCAGGACGTACAACTTCAAGGACAACCGCGTCACGGATCACCGCATTGGATACACCTCACACCAGTTGAACCTCTTCATGGAGGGCGAGATCGGCGACCTGATCGATGCGCTGGTCGCGTATTACGAGGCGGAAAAGCTCAAGTCTGAAGCCGCCGCATAACGTTTTTTGGGTTCTAGTTTCTGGTTTCTAGTTTCTG
>DASRIZ010000095.1:0-24415 GCA_035649735.1 Blastocatellia bacterium
GCCTCGATCGACGAAGCAGAGCTGAAGCGAGTAGACGATGACAGTGATCGGAGCGTCGACGCTTCAGTTGAGTACGCAGACTCGCTCCCGTTTCCGCAACCTGAAACAGTGACTGATCGACTTTTCGCGCCTTCTCCTCACGACCCACGGCCCGAAGATCGCGCGAACATCTTTCAGAGCATTGAGAATCCCGCGATCCCATCGCTTACGGCGGCGAGGGACAAGTCCAGCGACGGGCACTTCTGAAAAGTCGGAAAAGCACTATGAAGAGACATTTGATTCGATCGGTGGTGATCTTCGGTGTGATGTGCTTTGCATGCCTCGTTCTGCCGGAACGGCACCCAACCCTAACAGGTGCCATCAAAACCTCGGCAGGACAAGTACCAATCTCGCCGCAGGACTTAAGTGAACCGGAACAAATGTTCTCAACATTCTTCACCGAGGGCGACTCTCTCTCCTACAACGCTTATCAAGTGGTCAAGCTCGAGAAGTCAGTCGACGACGAATATACAAAGGATATTCGAGTCAGTTATGCCTTGCTCAAGAGGAATGCAACAGTCACCGCAACTTTTGATGGCGTCTATTTCGGTCTTGGGAATGCAACCGACTTCGGTCTCGCACCTCTTTTGGGACCGGAATCAAAACTGCTCATTGTTTCGCAAACCATTCCGCGGAGTGGGAGGCATTGGGTCGCCGATATCTCGTCGGATGGAAGTATTCTGTTCGATAGTTTCGACTACGATCTTGGACGAGAAGAAGTGTGGATACTTGATGTCGACAACGACGGGGTTAGCGAACTTGGGCTTCTGTTAACCGCCTTCTGGGGATTTGAAACCCTGGCGATGTGTCAACATGAAGCGCTGCCAATGATTGTCTTCAAGTACGATGCGAGTCACAGAAAGTACCTCCCCGCTAATCCCATCTTCGGTTATGGCCTCGAAGGAATCGAGGAAGATGTGCAACGGATAGATCCTGGGGAGACGCTTGGGAGTACTTCGTATGCTGGTGATTATCTTGCGAAGCGGTTAGGCATATTCCTGCGCTACGTTTACTCGGGTAGAAGGCAACAGGGGTGGGCGTTCTTTGAACGGACATACCAGCTTCCCGATGCCGCAAAGGTAAAAGCCAATATCAGAGCAAAACTCCGCAAGGAACCGGTATACCGATTTATCTACGGAAGACACCCAAACACCCCAACGCAGCCGTGACCGCTTCACGATATGTCTCAGATCACATACCTCCAGGCAATCAGCAACGCGCTCCGCGACGAGATGCGACGCGACTCGAGCGTGTTCGTGCTCGGCGAGGACATCGGTGTGTTCGGCGGCGCATTCAAGATAACCCAGGGCTTTCTCGAAGAGTTTGGTGCGGATCGGGTCATCGATACTCCGATCTCGGAATCTGGCTTCGTCGGTGCTGCGTGCGCGGCTGCGACAGTTGGGTTTCGGCCGGTTGTCGAATTTCAATTCATAGACTTCATCGCGTGTGCCTTCGATCAAATCGTGAACTACGCAGCGAAGTGCTATTACCGCTGGGGCATTCCGATGCCCGTTGTTTTTCGCGGACCGACCGGAGGAGGTATTCACGCGGGCCCTTATCACTCGCAGAATCCCGAGGCCTGGTTCGCTCATACACCGGGACTCAAGGTGGTCCTGCCGTCGACCGCGAAAGACGCAAAGGGATTGTTGACAGCAGCGATTCGAGACAATAACCCGGTCGTCTATCTGGAGAACAAGTTTTTGTATCGGCACTATCGCGAAGAAGTACCCGACGATGACTACGTAGTCCCGATCGGCGTTGCCGCGCTTCGGACTGTTGGGAACGATCTTTCGATCATCAGCTACGGCGCCGCTGTTCATCTCTGCGTAGAGGTGGCGAGGATGCTTGAAAAGGAAGGCTCGTCAGTCGAGGTAGTCGATCTCCGATCGTTAACTCCGTTGGATCGGGAAACGGTGCTCGCGAGCGTTAAGAAAACAGGCAGAGCATTGATCGTTCACGAGGCAAACCTAACCGCGGGGTTTGGGGCTGAGGTAGCGGCGTTAATCGCCCAGGAAGCGTTTGAGTATCTCGACGCGCCGGTAATGCGAGTCGCTTCGCTGGACGTGCCGGTTCCTTTTAGCCCCCCGCTCGAGATGGCGATGCTGCCGTCGGTCGATAAGATCAGGGCCGCTGCCGGTCAGTTATTGGCTTATTGATCGACCCACTAGGTTGTTTTTTGCGATCATCCGGTCTGAAGTCACGCGGGAGCGAGCACCTCCTCGAAGTCAATCTCAGGTTCGAGTCTTATTTCGGTCAGGATCGAGTTCGAGATAAAACAGTTTCTCTCGGCCTTCTCGAGAATCCGCTGAGCGCGCTCGGCGTCGCTTTCGCGTTTGACTATCAGCTTCGGTTTCAGAACTATCTCGTTGATTCGGTAGCCAAAACCCTCTGTTTTTTCGAGCTTGCCGGTGGCCGTCGAGATGAAACTCACGACATCAAGCTTCGACAACTCGGCGATTGCGATGAACGTCGCCATGTAGCAGGAGTTCAACGACCCGACAAACAAATGCTCGGGCGTCCAGGTGTGCGGGTGGCCCTGAAACTCAGGCGGAGAAGCGATCTCTAACACTGGCAGATCTGCCGATGATTTAAGGTATCCTCGTCTCGCTCCTGTCCAGCCGACTTCGGTCTCGTAAAAATACATATTGTCCATTGGTTCGCTCCCTTTTTGTCACGCCTGCGTTCACGCCAACAGAATGCTATTTGCGGACGCGACTTGCCGCCGAACGCTGGAAGCCTCGTCATAAGGCTCGAATCGGGCGCTGAAGTGACGCAAGAACGGCGGCTGGTGAATGATGTTATACCCTCGAATCGACTCACGACGCTCGTTGACTTGAAGGATAGCTTCAATCACGTAATCGACATGGCTCTGGGTATACACGCGATGCGGAATCGCGAGTCGAACCAGTTCCATCGAGGCAGGTCTCTCTTTTTGCTCCGGCCCGCCAGGCGCGGCATGCATCACCGATCCGATCTCACACGATCGAATACCCGCTTCGCGATACAGTTCCACGGCAAGCGCCTGCCCCGGATATTGACTTGGCGGAATCTGCGGCAACATAGCCTTGGCATCGATGTAGATTGCGTGGCCTCCTGGTGGCTGAACAATCGGTACTCCGGCGTCGGCGATGTGCTGCCCAAGATAGCCGACCGATGCGAAACGGTATTCCAGGTAATCCTGCTCCAAAACCTCTCGCAACCCGACGGCGATGGCGTCCAGGTCGCGTCCGGCAAGGCCCCCGTATGTCGGGAAGCCTTCGGTTAGAATCAACAGGTCTTTCTCTTGTCGCGCCAGCAGCTCATCGTTTGTGCACAAGAAGCCGCCAATGTTTGCCAGCCCATTTTTCTTCGCCGACATCGTGCAGCCGTCGGCCAGTGAAAACATCTCGCGCGCGATCTCCTTGATAGACTTGTTTTCGAAGCCCTGCTCTCGTTGCTTGATGAAGTACGCGTTCTCGGCGAATCGGCAGGCGTCCAGGTAGAGTGGGATGCCGTATTGCGAGCAGATATTTTTCACCTCTCTCATGTTGGCCATTGACATCGGTTGCCCGCCTCCGGAGTTGCTGGTCACCGTCAGCATGACCAAGGGGATGCGTCCCGGCCCTACACGTCCGATCAAACGCCGCAACGCGTCGGTGTCCATGTTCCCCTTGAACGGATGGAAAAGCGCGGGCTCGAAAAACTCCGCAATTGGCAGATCAACAGCTTCGGCCCCGGTGTATTCGATGTTGGCCCGAGTAGTATCGAAGTGAGTATTGTTCGGGACGATCTGTCCAGGCTTGCATATTACCGAGAACAATATTCGTTCCGCCGCGCGGCCCTGATGCATCGGAATGACGTGCCTGAAGCCGAAGATGTCGCGCACGCTCTCTTCAAACCGGTAGTAGCTGGAGCTGCCCGCATAAGATTCGTCTCCTCGCATCACAGCGGCCCATTGCGCTGAACTCATTGCTGCGGTGCCGCTGTCGGTGAGCAAGTCTATGATGACGTCTTCCGCCTTCAGCAGAAACAGGTTGTACCAGACCTCTTTCAGATATTCGTCCCGCTCCTCGCGGGTCGTCATTCGTATGGGTTCAACAACCTTGACTCTGAATGGCTCGATAATCGTTCGCATAACGGTCCGTTCTTTTCCTTTCAGCTATTAAGTGATCCTGACTGTGCAGGGTATTTTTATTCTGGCCTTGCGGAACTACAGCTCACAAGTTCAGTAGTCACAATGCGGTTGTGACGAATGAACATCTCTGATGTGTGGGAATCGGGATTAGCGGCGCGTTCGGCTGCACCTTCAAGAGATAACTTCAATCATTATCTCTGTTGAATCCAGGGAGGCCGCTATTGGCGTGCGAGGAGGTCGGCCAGCAGACCATGAAAATGATGGACACCGTTTTCGCGCTTCACCGAATATCGCCCGCTCGAGTATGTGCGCGAACGCAACCCGCGCTGAACTGCCTCGCAAATGGCGATGTCTTCCCTCTGGATTTCATCGCTGAACTCTATTGTGCGGTTTAGCGCTTCCTGTACTTCACTCCGGTCAAGATCACGGAAGTACCATTCAAAAATGGTGAGCGTGCGTTCGGGTCCAACAGGAACGATCAGATTGGTTGAATAGTTGTCCGGATAGACATTCAACATCAGGTTTGGAAACAGCCAGGCGAATTGCACCTGGTTTCCGGGATCGCTTTCGCCTTTTCTCAGACGCGAGGCGGTCTCTTTGATTGGCGAGTGTTGTATCGAGTAGTGGCTGCGGGTCTCAGTTCGGTAACGGATGTAGTCTATCTCGCGGTTTAATCCGGGGTGGACGATGGGGATGTGATAGCCCTCCAAATAGTTGTCGACGTAGACCTTCCAGTTACACTCCACGTACCAGTCCTTGCGTGCGGCGAAGCTCATTGTCGAGAGATCACAGTGGCTGAGTCGCGAAGGCAAGTCCTCGAGAGTTTCAAAGAGCGGTTTGCTTTCCGGATCAAGATTCACAAAGACCAGCGCTCCCCAGGTCTCGACTCTAAACTCCGGCAGACAGATCGTCTCTTTGGTGAAGCATTCAACACCGTCAAATTCGGGGGTGCCCAACAAGCGGCCTTCGAGCGAATAGCTCCAGCCGTGATAGCCGCATTGAAACGCGTTCCGGTTTCCTGCTCCGGCTGCAACAGGGCCCGCGCGGTGCCGGCAGACGTTTGAAAAAGCCCTCAGCCGTTCATCCTGACCCCGCGCCACAATAATCGACTCGCCGGCAATTGAAACCGTGAAGTAGTCGCCCGGACGCGTCACTTGATCTGCTCGACCGGCGAGCTGCCACGTCGATCCGAAGACTTTGCGTTTCTCAAGCTCGAGCAGCTCTGCCGCAAAGTACCAGTGTGATGGCAACGTCGACGCCCGCGATAGACGTGGTTCAAATGAATACTCAGGGATGCTCATCTTCAACTCCGACCGTAATACCTAGCTGCATTTAATGTTAGCACACGAGGCGGCGGAGCCTCATTGCCTGCCGGCGAGTCGTTTGGAGAGACGAAAGATCGGATAGCTGGCGGCCAAAACCAGCAGCGCGTAGAGGCTGTTTCGAGTGTCACTTGCCGCGGCGCCAACCAGGAAAGCTATCGAGCCGAGTAATGAGAAACCGGTAGTCCACGGGTAGCCCCACGCCCGGTAAGGCCGGCGTCTATCCGGCTCGCGGCGGCGGAGGAAAAAGACGAGCCCGAACGAGATCGCATAATTCACCACGAAAAAGAACGCAACAACGGCGAGAACCTGATCGAGTGTGCCGGTAACGATGAACAACACGGCTACCAGAGTGCTGAAAAAGAGAGCAACCGTGGGTGTGCCGCCCTTATTCGCTCGAGCGGCTTTGGTAGAAACAAGTCCATCACGACTCATCGCAAATAGTACCCGGGTCGCCATCAATTGACAGGCATTGACCGCGCTCAGCATCGACAAGATCATCAATGACCGGAAAATGCGGTCACCGTTTTCTCCAAAGATGACTTGCGCGGCCTTACCCAGCGCCAGATCGCTGCCGGCAATTTCAGAAATTGGAAGGACGTAGAGGATCGCAAGATTGATCAGCAGGTATATTGCGATCACCGAAAGAACTCCCCCAAACATCGAGCGGGGAATATCGCGATCCGGATTTCGCACTTCTTCGGAGAAGTAGATAACACCGGTCCACCCGTCGTAAGTGTAGATCACTCCCTGAAGAGCCAGGATCATCGCGACCAATAAGTTCAAACCGTGGGGCGCTTCGGGCGCCGCGGAGGCGAGCGCGGAGTTTTTACCTCCAAGCAAAAAACAAGCTGCAACAAGCGCGATAAAGGCCAACGCTTTTAGAAGGCTGGTGATGTTCTGAATGCCGCTGCCCCATCGGATTCCGCGCCACTGTATGAATCCAAACAGCAACACTATCGCCAGCGCCAGCATTGTCGATTTTCCGACAAGACCCGTAAAGAGAACACCGGCGTACTGCGCAATAATGAGCGATATGAATGCCGACGAGCCGCACGTCGAGATCCAATCGCTCCATCCGACTATGAACCCGGCATAGTCGCCCAGTGCGTCGTGGGCGAAAACATACTGGCCGCCCGAGCGCGGCATCATCGTACCAAGTTCGGCGATGGAAATGGCGCCGAGCAACGCATAGAGACCCCCGGCTATCCACACCCCGATAAACAGCCAGGGATTGGGCAGGTGTTCGGCTATAGTCCCAGGAGTGCTGAGTATGCCCGCACCGATTGTGTTGCCGATGATGACTGCGAGCCCGAAACCGACGCCAAGAATCTGTAGCAAGCGGCCGCGGTTCGCGTGCGTCTGGGTTGTGGTTTCGAGATCTGGCCCCAATCGTTACTCCTAATGAATTGATTCCAGAACCCGGCGCCGAGCCTAACCCGGCCCTGGCACGGGTAAAATAAACTAATCCGAGAAGTTGGCTATCTGAGGCGCCGATCCATGGCTTTGGCTGCTGGAGAGTGAGATAGCGGTGCGGGGCCAGTGCTCCGAGAGGCGTCCCAGGGAAGGCATCGCTTAAATGCCAAACACTTGCATAAAAACCTTGCGTTGATTCGGGCCGTCGAACTCGGTCAGGATCACACTCTGCCAACGGCCTAAAACCAATTCTCCCTTTTCGATCGGCACTGACACGCTGTGTCCGAGCACCACGATCCTGAGGTGCGAGTCGGCATTGTGCCGATCGCAATCTGAGTGCTCCGGATCGTTATGTTTATAATATGTGTCCCGAGGCACAATGCTCTCCGCCAGGCTTTTGACGTCCGCCAGAAGCGCGTCTTGCCACTCATTTACGATCAAGCCGGCGGTTGTATGAAGCGATGAAACTTGAACGTAGCCGTCCTTGACACCGGTCGATTTCGCAAATCCCCTTATGTCGTCGCTCAGGTTGACGAGATCGGTTCGCTCGTGGGTCTTAACCATTATGGTCTTTGAGAAGACTCTGACTGTGCCTTCGTTGGTGTGAGCATCGAGAGTCTGCGCGCCGCTCTCGCGGGCCGTTAGGGCTTCCATTGGTTTTCTCTCCTCCAGGGTCTTGTCGTGTGTGCTGCGCCTGCCTTTGATGAATACGGATTATACTACAATGATGGCGGGCACAGCGAAGAGGACTCACGAAGGCTATGTTATCAGCGGAAGCAACTGCTCTACGAAATCAGCGAGTCGACCAGCGCAAAGTTTCGAGCGCTTTCTTAGCTCAAACAGCCCTCTAAACGCTGCCGGTTTGCGCAACGCCGCACGCACAACCCTTTTAGGATCAACTCGGCCATCCCTCGTTCGATGCGCATTGAAGTCCAGCGGCAGATCTTCGTGCAAAAGATCACTGACCGAACGCACGATAAGAAACGGCACGTGGTGCTTTGCACACACGCGGGCGATGCCGGTTGACTCCATATCAACAAAGCCGATCTCGTTTGTGCCGAGCGAGCCCGCGAGTGAAAGTTTCGATTCAGCCGTGCAGAGTATTTTGTTGGAAGTAAAGGCTACTCCGATATGAACCGCCTCACCGATCTGCATCTGTTTCGCGGCTGAGAGCAGGTTGCCGTCAGGCTGCACGCTTGAGTCATAAATACGCTCGGCGACAACCAGGTCCCCAACTTGAAGGGCCGATGATAGTGCGCCTGCAAAGCCGATGCTCAACACCGCCCGAGCGGTGCGCTGTTGCAACCAGGTCTCGAGGTGCCGCTCGGCGTTCGCAACGCCTTCCCCTGTTTCAAGAAGCACCAGCCCAGGATGCGCCGCGCCGTTGATCGACTCTAGTTCGTACCGCAGCGCCGCGACGACCAATAGTGGAGCTTGTTCATGAACGAACATAACCGTGTTCTCGAAACCAAATCACCGCTCGTTGGAGCGCGTGTTTGATTGGGTTCTGCGGCAACCCCAGCTCGCGGACCGCTTTTGAGGCGTCAAACCACATTTTGTGTCGTGACATCTTCACGCTTTCGAGTGGCACGTCGGGATCGCGGCTCGCGACGTTGATCGACCAGGCGTTCTCAATGCGCGCGTAGGTCTCGGCGACCCAATGCGGAACTTTGATTTTTGGCGAAGCGAGTTCGGTGACCGTTGCAAGAAGATCAAATAATTGTTTTAAGGTAAGGTTATTGCAACCAAGAATATACCGCTCCCCGGCCCGTCCTTTTTCTGCTGCAAGGACGTGTCCCTCCGCGCAGTCGCGAACGTCGATCAAATTCATACCGGTCTCGACATAGCCAAACATCTTGCCGCGCAGAAAATCCACAATGATCTTGCCCGTTGGCGTGGGTTTGATATCCAACTCGCCAACCGGGGTGCTCGGATTGACGATGACAACCGGCAAGCCTCGTCCGGCCCACTCCCGAACTTTTTGCTCGGCGATAAACTTACTGCGTTTGTAGTCGCCGATCATGTCTTCGATCGTAACCGGAGTTGTTTCGTCTGCCGGCTGGCCGTCTGCGTTCAAGCCAAGACAGCCAACCGTGCTGGTGTAGACCACGCGTTCAACGCCTTGATCGAAGGCGGCTTGCATAATGTTGTTTGAGCCTTCGACGTTGGTCTGATACATCTCGTTCGGGTCTTTGCACCAGAGACGATAGTCGGCGGCGCAGTGATAGATGAGGCGCGCGCCCTTCGCCGCTTCTTGGAGCGAAGCGAGATCGCGAACATCGCCGACGATGAATTCTACTGGAAGCCCCTTGAGGTTATCGCGACGGCTGGTAGATCTAACGAGACATCGAACCTGTTCGCCGCGTTCGAGAAGGGTTCGAACGAGATGCGATCCGACGAACCCGGTTCCGCCTGTTACTAGAACCTTCACAATGAGTCGAGTCTCTGTTAAAGCGTTGGACCCTCTCTCGCGCTGTGCCAAATATGCAGAATCTCCACGCCTCCGCGTTCCTCGTGTACATCATAAAGGACACGATAAGAACGAAAGACTATCAGTCGAAGCGTGCCTTTTGAACCGCGCGGATAACGGGGCCAATGAATGGGAAAGAAGCAAGAAGATCGGTGTGCCCAACTATGCCTCGTGCTACGCGCAGCGCGGCCTCCGGGTCGTCCTGCGCAATGTAAGAGCAGATGTCTTCGAGGTCTGAAATTGCTCCGTCAGACCAAATTACTTTGAAGCCCATTTCGTGGCCCAGGACTCGACGAGCTGTCCCACTTCCTGCTGCGTCTTCGTCCGACCTGCAGCGACGTCTGCACGCCCCCGACGAACGGCCGCCAAAATTTGCAACTCCTCAGAGATTTCTTCGAGCGAGACGTTCTCTGGCAGTCTGCTGAGCGCATCCATTACGGCTTGCTTATCAGTCATAATTCACCCTGTAAGATTCCATATCGCCATCCGCATCATATCCTTCGGACTCTTCCTCAACTCAAACATCGCCGAAGCCTCAAACCCGCTGTGCATCATGCAATTGCCGCAAAGCCGGTCCTCGCGCGATTCCCAGTAGGGCCAGTCCACCCCGCTCCAGAATTCATCCCAGGTCTCGTAGTACTTCTGGCCGATCAGATAGCATGGGCCCTTCCACCCTCGCGGCGTTCGAGTCACCGTGCTCCAGGGAGAGCAGTTGTAATCACGCATCCCCGCCGTAAACTCCAGGTACATCGGCGTCGACATCAATCGGTATCGTTTTGAGAGCTCGAGAACACGTTTGAACTTAGTTTGAATCTCGCGCTGCGAAAGAAAGATGTCGCGGTCCACAGATTCGTAGTGATATCCGGGAGAAATCATCATTCCGTCCACGCCAAGCTCGGACACCAACTTGCAAACATCCTCGATCTCGCTCATCTGCGTTTCTTTGAAAACGGTCGTGTTGGTTGTAACGTGATAACCGAGCCGCTTCGATTCCTTAATCATCTCAATCGCCTTGTCGAATACGCCGGCCCGATCACAGACCAGATCGTGAGTCTTCTGCATGCCGTCGAGATGAACGTTGATCGTCAGCCGTTTGTGTGGAGCGACCTTGCCAAAAAGATTCTTGTCCAGCAGCAGCGCGTTGGTGCACAGGTAGATATGTCGTTTGCGTTCGATGATCCCTTCCAGAAGTTCTTTGAGTTCGGGATAAATCGTAGGCTCGCCGCCGCAAATTGAAACGATCGGCGCGCCGGATTCCTCAACGGCCCGCAAGCACTCTTCCAGCGACATCCGATCTTCGAGTTTGCCGGTGTGGCGTTCGAGGGCACATCCCAAACACGCGAGGTTACACGTGTAAAGCGGCTCGAGCATTAGCACCATAGGATAGCGCTTATTACCCTTTAGTCCGTTCCTGAACTGGTGCGCGATCGCATCGGTGGTGATGTGCCTTGGGAATCGCATTCTTAATCCTTTTCAAGTCTCTTTTCGTACATGCTTAGCGCCAGCAACGGGAAGTAGATGGCGTAGAGATGGTAGCGCAAATAGAATACGCCGGGGAACCCTGTCCCTGTCCAATAGTCATCCTTCCACGACCCGTCCGCGCGCTGAGTTTTGATGAGGTATTCAATGCCGCGCTTCAACCCGTCGGTTTGATCTTCGGTGGCCATCAAACCCATCAACGCCCACGCCGTTTGCGAAGGCGTGCTCGGTCCCTGTCCCTTTGATCCCGGATCGTCATAGCTTCTTGGGGATTCGCCCCATCCGCCGTCCTCGTTTTGATTCGCGCGAAGCCAGCACCCGGCGGCTTGATAGCGAGGCTCCATCATATCCTCTCCGATCCGATTCAACCCGTGCAGAGCGAGCCAGGTGCCGTAAATGTAGTTGCACCCCCAGCGACCGAACCAGGATCCGTCGCGCTCTTGCTCTCTGGCAAGAAAAGCGAGCGCCTTCTGCACCACCGGATGATCCCGGCTAAAGCCGAGAGCCGACAAAGTCTCAACGCCTCTCCCCGTAATATCGCTGGTCGAAGGATCGATCATCGCGTTGTGATCGGCAAACGGTATCTGAGTAAGAAACTGTTCGTCGCAGTCGCGATCGAACGACGCCCAGCCGCCATCCTTATTCTGCATCGTCAGGACCCAGTCAAGCGCGCGGCCCATCGCTTCTCGCCTGGATTGCTCCTGCTGAGATCCCTCAAGTCGAATCTTGCTGAGTGAAGTGAGGACCTGAAAGGTGTCGTCAACGTCGGGATAAAACTCGTTCGCGTATTCGAAATACCATCCGCCCGGCCGGCCCTCAGGATTCTTTATCTTCCAATCGCCAACCTCTTTGACCTCTTTTTCGAGAACCCACGCCGCACTCTTTTGAAGAGCCGGATGATCGGCCGGCAAACCTGACTCGACCAGGGCATTCATCGCAAGCGCGGTGTCCCACACTGGCGAGAAGCACGGAGCGACTCTCAGGGTGTCGCCCTCTTCAATCTCCAACGTTTCGAGTTCGCGGATCTGGGACGCCGTTAGCGGATGATCGTTATCATAGCCCAGACATCGCAACGCAATGATCGAGTTGATGATGGGCGGGAAGATTGCTCCTATACCGGCGCTCTTCTCGAAGTGATCTATCATCCACTGCTCGCAACTCTTGAGTGCTTTCTCGCGAGAGGGTGACCATTGCTTGCGCTCGAGCAGCTTCAATGTGTAGTCGGTAGTGTTAAAGATGGTTCGCCAGAATCCTCGTCGCGCGGACATGTTCACTGATTTGTCCAGCAGAAGCTCGCCGATGTTGAGTTGTTCGGGCACCGGGCAATACGGCTTGCCGGCCCAGATTACCGCGAGCGGCACTACGATGCCGCGGGTCCACGCCGACATTTCATAGAGATTGATTGGAGCCCATGTCGGCAGAAGGGTTATTTCCGGCGGAACGGCGGGGCATCTCTCCCAGGGATACTGGCCGAAGATAGCGAGATAGATGCGAGTAAAACTGTTCGCGGCATCAAGCCCGCCCAGATCGCAAATCACCTTGCGAGCCTTCTTCATATGCAGAGCGTCGGGCGAATCACCGAGCAGCTTCAGCACGAAGTATGCCTTAGCCGACGCGCTGACTTCCGCCGGCCCGCCTTCATAAATGGACCATCCACCCCCGGGAAGCATTTTTTGACGAATGTAATTGGCGGCTTTGCGGCATCGATCTTCATGCGAGCGACCGATAAAGTGCATTGTCAGAACGTATTCAGATTCGAGGATCGTATCGCCTTCAAGTTCACCGCACCAGTGGCCGTCGGCGTATTGAATCTGCAGCAGGTAATCGCGGGCAGACTGGATCGCGCGCTCTACTCCAACGCGCAGCCCCTCCTCTACCCTTGCGAGCGTCGCTCGGTTCATGGATCACACCATCAGCTTTTCAGGATTCATCAGTTCCTGCGGTAAGGCAAAGTGAACGTTTTCATCTTCACCGGGCTGCTCCTCGAACTCTTCCGCTCCCATGGCGCGCAAGTGATCGAGCACTCGAATAACGAGCTCTTCTGGAGCGGATGCCCCGGCTGTGACTCCGACGATACTCGCGCCTTCAAGCCATTCGGGGTTGATCTCGGTTTCGTCGTTCACCAGGTAGGCTGGAGTGCCTCCGACCGCTGATACCTCACAAAGACGCTGGGAGTTAGAGCTGTTTTGCGAGCCTACGACAAGCAGCACGTCGACTCGCTCAGACATTTCCTTGACCGCATTCTGGCGATTCTGGGTCGCGTAACAGATGTCGTCCTTTGCAGGGGAAGTCACGCCGGGGAACCGTTGTTTGAGCGCTTCAATGATCTCGGCAACGTCGTCAAGCGACAGCGTGGTCTGGGTCAGATACAAAACGCGGTTCGGGTTTGGCACTTCGAGGTTTGCGACGTCTTCTACTGAGCTGACCAGTTGCATCGGCGCTTCACCCATCGTTCCTTCGACCTCTTCGTGACCGGGATGGCCGATCAAAACCAACGAGTAGCCGTTACTGGAGAACCGGACAGCTTCGAGGTGCACTTTTGTAACCAGCGGGCAGGTCGCGTCAATCACACGCAGTTTCTTACTCTCAGCCAACGCAACCACCTGAGGGGAGACGCCGTGAGCGCTAAAAACGCAGACGGAACCATCGGGTATCTGATCGATGCTATCGACGAATATGACGCTGCGCTTACTGAGGTTTTCGACGACGTAGCGATTGTGAACAATTTCGTGGAAAACATAAATCGGCGGCGGGAAGAAATCCAACGATCGCTCAACGATGTCGATTGCTCGCACGACGCCGGCGCAGAATCCCCGCGGCTTTGCAAGCACCACTTTCTTAATAGACATCAATCTATCCTTACAGCTCTGTTCTAAGACATTTTCGATGAAGCTACATTAGGTAAAGCAAGTAGAGTATAGCAATCGAGCTAGGCTCGCTCAAATTGGCTTTACGACGGTTTGATGCGAGTCAGATTCTTGTTCTTAACATTCACACTTGTGTGTCTGTCATCGAGCGGGTTGAAATGACGAGCCGAATTCTTAAGCACTCGAGCAATTAATCTGATTGTAAGTACTGTGCTGGGTTAGTTTAAGGTAATCTTCAAGCAGCCTGTTTAAGCTGCAACTTTCGACGCTTCTTCACCTGTGGGTCTGCTAGAGGGTCTCGAACCGCGCGGAACAGTGTTGAATAGTGTTCAATAGTGAGTCCAAACCTTCGTCGCTAGGAAGCTTTGGTTTCAAGGCGTTCGACCCGTTCGCGCAAATCCTCTTGATCCGCTTCCGACTGAAGTATTCTCCGATTGAGAGCGTTCATCTTATGGCTCAGGTCCTTAAACCCTTCAATGACACGAGTATTTACTTCCGTGACACGAGTATTCAATTCCGTGACACGAGTATCCAACTCCGTGACACGAGTATCCACTGCTTCGATTTTACTTGTGAGTCGAGATTCTACTTCTTCAAGCCTCGCCGTGAGCCGCGTCTCTACGTCTTGAATGAGGCGGAACACCGCGGTTATCGTCGGCTGAGTGTCCTTGTCCTCTTCGTCATCATTTGCAACCTTTCGAGTAAGATCGTCGCTGTTCATGATGGCCCCCCTTCGATACGCAGCTAGTATACACGTACTGCGGTGCGGTGTCTACAAAATATATTCAGCCAGTGGTTTTTTAGTATGAGGCTTTTTCGATGCCTCGCCGCGGTTACCCGAGCGACGCCAGCCCATGCGAAACAGCGTGCCAATCACGTGCAACGCGAGCGATCTTCTTCCCGGTCGGCAATTGCTGGCCGGTCATCTCCGTGTAAGCCTTTTCAACCTGGGCCACAAAACCGTTCCCCTTGGCGACGTATCGAGCGATCTGAGGGTCTGCCGCAAGTGTCGCATTAATCCCATCAATTGCCTCTCGAACTTGCTGGCCTGACTTCTTTGCCTTAACCAGAGCCCCGACTTGATCGCGCAGAGACTTGAAGAATCGCTGTTGATCCGCGAGCATCGTCTCGACCCCGCGCGGGCCGTGACCGGGGCACACGATGCGAGCGCCGAGCTTGCGAGCCTGTTCCAGCGTCGCGATCCATTTCTCCATATCCCCGTCGCCGACGTAGTTGAACGGCCCGTTAACGCACGCATCGCCGCTGAAGAGAATCCGTTCCCTGGGCAGCCACGCGAAGGCATCGCCTCGAGTGTGCGCGACGCCCATGTAAATCAGCTCGACCCGGTGTTTGCCATCATCAAAGACCATCTCGCGAGGAAACAGAAGCGAAGGCGGTTTGAGCTTTGTCGCAGCGACATCGGGTCTTGTTTTTGCAGAATCTTCCCAACGCCCGGGCTTGCCCCCGTAATACCCGGTCTCATAGCGCTTCATCTCGTCGAGCACGCCCGTATGCGCCACGGGCGTTGCGCCGTTCTCGACCCATAACTGGTTGCCATAGGCGTGGTCGCCATGATGGTGGGTGTCAAATGCAAAGCGAATCGGCTTGTCCGTCAGGGCTCGGATCTTCGGAATGATCTCGCTGGCCCCCGAGGGAAAGTTAGCGTCGATTACCAGCACGTAATCTTCGAAAATGACCCAGCCGTTGTTGCAATGACCTCGAGCAAGGTTGCCCTCGTGAAAGTAGACCTCAGGAGCGATCGGATCCACCTTGTCGACTTCGCGGCTCGAGTGGGCGACCAGAGCTTTTGCATCCTTCATTGTTAGACCCACCAATGCTGCGCCCCCTAGCAACAACTCTCGTCGCTTTAAGTCGCACATAGTCTTCCCCCTTAGAGTGAATAAGCGAGACGTCGGCCGACTTGCATCAAGCGCTTCCGGCCGGCTGGCATTATATGAGCCGAGCCGCATTCTCGACAGCGGCATGCTTGCTTTTTATTTTTGGCAATTCCTGCTAATAGCCTTGACCCTGCTCGCTTGGTCCTGCTAAAACCGCAACGTGGTTCAGCCTAACGTTATTTTCGACTTAAGCCAGATCAAGTACGAAATCGAGTTGTTTCTGCTTGCAGGTGACTTCGATGTATTCGAGGACGACCGCTTATTGGCAAGGGTTAATGCCGTTTACGCCCTGGCCGAGTTTTCCTTTGGCAAGTTGATCGTCTCGTGCTGGGGCGACGGCTGGGCGCGCTCGTGGCGCGTCATCTCGTGTGAGATTCTAGCCGACCGATTGACGATTGAATGCGCGAAACAGATGGGAGTCAGGCGTTGTGTAGTTACGCTTAGTCGCGGTGCCGGGCTTCGTCAGAGGCTCCACGCGCGAAAGGAGTTTTCGCGAACGCTCGCGGCTATGATCGAAGCAAATCTGCCCCGGCTTCGAGTCGAGCGAGCGGTAGCGGCACGCAACGACAGGCGGCATCTTTCCGGCATGCACGTGCGGCTGGTGATTCGCGACCGTGGGAAACGGTGGGCCGGCGTTGGCGTGAGCGAGGTCGAGCTGCAAACAAACATTGATACCGCACTCGCAGCCGGGCTGGTTTGGCTCGATGAGCTTTCCCGGAGAAGCGGGTCTGTTGAAGGATTGATGATCTTCGCGCCTCGATGCGACACGATCGCGATTCGGCTCACCGCGCTTTCCGACGCGACAAGATTTGAGCTGTTTAGGATCGACGAAGCTAAAGGCGCAATCGAATCGGCAAGGCCGTTCGATCAGGGAGATTTGAACGACAGTTTCCGCAAGGCGGCGAAACGTGCTCATTGGCCCCGGCCCGGAATGCTCCCGCCAGATTGCGCGATGCTGGTCGACTCGGTGCGGAGGCTTGCGCCTGATGACATCGAGGTACACCACCGCGGCCCATGGGTTTCACTTTCGATTAGAGGGCTAGAGATCGCACGCGTGTGGATTGCGCGCCGTCGTGTGGAGTTTGGTATTGGAGATACCCGGGTGAAGCTCAATAACCGCAACGGCCAGGAGTTGGAGCAACTGATCGGGGACGCGATTTCGCTGCGGCGTTCCCAATCCGAGCTTCGAAACGAAATGTTGTTTCGTTTTCAGCCGGAGCGCTGGCTGGAATCGATTATCAGCCGCGAAGTAGCGGTATTGGACTCGACGCTGGATCCGGCGTATGTGTATTCGCAAGTCCCGACCTATCGGGGGGATGCGCGAACCTTTATAGACCTGCTGGGGGTTACTCGAGAAGGGCGGTTGGTAGTGATGGAGTTGAAAGTAAACGAGCAAACGGAGTTTCCGTTTCAGGCTTTGGACTATTGGTTGCGCGTCGAGTGGCATCGCTCGCGCGGGGACTTTCATCGCCGCGGCTATTTTGACGGACTGAGGCTCATCGATGCGCCGCCGTTGTTGTATCTGGTCGCGCCACTGTTTCGCTTTCACGAGACTACGAAGTTGATCGCCGGTTCGATCAATCAGCGCGTGCCCGTTTATCGCATAGGCGTAAACGAAGACTGGCGCAGCGGTGTGCGGGTCTTGTTAAGAGAGAGACTGAATGGTGAGTAGGCAGAAAGCAGAAGGCAGAAGGCAGAAGGCAGAAGGCAGAAAGCAGAAGGCAGAAGGCAGAAAGCAGAAGGCAGAAGGCAGAAGGCCGAAGGCCGAACGGACTAAGCACAACGCTCTGTTTTCGGATTTCCGCCTACTGCCTTCCGCGCTCTGCTTTCTGCTTTCTGCGTTCTGCTTTCTGCTTACTGCCTTCTGCTTACTGCCTTCTGCCTACTGCCTTCTGCTTTCTGCCTACTGCTTTCTGCCTTCTGATCCTCACCGTCGTCTGGCTTTTCCAAACAACGCGTCGAGGCTCAAAATGCCCGAACCGCGTGAGGCGATGTACAGAAACACGAAGCAATATAACACCGCGAGCTCGCCCTTATTCTCGATCGGCCAAAACCCCGCAGGGGAATGCCGTGTGAAGTATGCTACCGCCATCTGGCCGCTTGCGATGAAAGCAGCGTAACTGGTGAATAGCCCAACAGCGATAAGGAGGCCGCCGACGAACTCAATGATGCCGGCAGCTAGCATCAACGTCTCAGTTTGCTTTGTTCCACCAAGGACGCCAAACAACTTCTGTGCGCCATGACAGGCGAACATTAACCCCGAGACTATCCGCATCAACGCGTACAGAAAGCTGGAATACTTCCCAAGCCATTTGTCCATGGATGTTCCTTTCAGTAGGGAATGGTCTGCGACGTTTTCGGTCGCGAAGGAATCCGGCTGAAAAGCGTCCTCGATCACGCTATCGAGCGTGAGTCCTAGAATCCGCGCAAGCGACAGCGATCTAACTTCAGGCAAAACCGGCGACGAATAGCTGTCAAAGTCGAACCACACTTTTGCGCTGCAGTGAATTGAAGCGGAGATAACGAGCAAAGCAGAATCAGGCATCGAGGAGTTCTGCACCTCGTTCTTCTTCAACTCACTGCTTTACTACCCGATTGTTGCAATCCGTCTTGCGACTTAACCAGACTTTAACATAATTCCTCCGGACACCCACGCGGCTAAAAGCAGGTGTCGGAGAACCGCAAGCGTTGGAGTGTTGACCGGAGAGATTCCGGAAGATCAAATCTCGAATCCTGGCGGCTCACACGCTCGCCGACTCTTCCACCACTGATCTGGTTGCCTCAACTGATTGAGGAACGGGCTGGCGTCGAGCTATAAAAGCGATCGCAAACAGATACAGACCGGCCCCCACCAACAACGCTTGATTGAAGCCGGTAAGAATCGCGATCACCAGCGCGGCGACCGAACCCATCACGGAAGTCGCACCGTTTACGCCCCAGGCCCAGGGAATAATTTCGGGTGCGCTCCTGGCCAGCAGTCGAATCCCGATCGGCATTGGCATGCCCATCACCAACGCGAGCGGCGCCATCAGTACTACCGCGAGCACGATTCGAATCTCGCGAGCCAGACCAACCAATCCATAAAAGATCGGAGGCAGGACTACGATATATACGATCACCAGCAACACCAGGACTATCAATAGCTTCGTCAAAGTTGCCGGCATTTCGTCTTCGCCGATGCGTCCGCTCAAGTAGCTCCCCATCGCGCTAAACGCCAGCACTGAGAACAACACCACCGCAAGCGAATAAACCGGATGACCCAAGAACAGTATGAACTTTTGGATCATAGCGACTTCGACGATGATGAAACCGGCACCGAGACATGCGAAGTATAGAAGATGCGAGAGCTTCGCGCCGACGCCTGTCGCAAGTGCGCGGCCTCGCACCAGCACCAGCGGCCCGATTATGAATAACAGGACGAGCACTGACGTGATCCCAAGGAGAGCGAACAGGATCGATGTTCCGAGATTTGTCTTTTGCCACTCTCCCGTGGTTCCCTCGATCACCCGCGAGAGGTTCGCCAGGCGGACCGAGTTGAAAAAGAACGGATTGTTATCGCGAGTCGGTTCGATGTTTGTTTCGAAGTTCGCCCAGACCGCGGCGGGATCGGGCGCCTCTATAATTTGCGTGAATACGTTCGCGGGACGAGTCAGAGGCGTGAACAACAACTCGAAGCCGCTTGAACTGGCGACGCTTTCGATGGAACGCACTTCATCGTCGGTGAATTCGCTCTTCTTGAAAATGTAAGTCGCGGGTGTCCGGTCGTAACCACTCCGCGCATCGCGCACCAGCATGATGTGACGCGCCGGATTCGATATCCCAAGCTCGTTCATCATGGCGCGCGTGAGAGTAATCAATCTCAAAAGTTGATCGGGTGGCTCGAAGTACCATCGAGTCATCGTCAATGTGCCGTTATCGGTCAGATGGGTGACGTATTCCTTAAACGCTTCGACCGTATAGAGGTTATTCTCGCTAAGCGAAAACGCACCGGCCGCAGTCGCCGCCCAGGTGTCTACCATCGTAGCCTGAATGATGTCGTACCGGTCTTTTGAGTTGCGAATAAAGCTGCGGCCTTCGTCGACTACCAGTCGCACGTCGGGTTGTTGATAAATCGAACCGGAATAGCTCTTGAAAGGCTCCGATGACATCACGTCGTGAGCGATGATCGGATTGATCTCGACGGCGGTAATACGCTTTTGGCCAAAGACCCGCGCGGCCATCACGTCGTTGCCGCCACCAGGACCGATAATTAGTACCTCGGCGTTGCGGTTCAGGTGGTGTGCGAGCGCGCTAAGCGCGTCCAGAGCGTCCTGGTGAATCGCGGAGTTGCTTGCGTCCTTGCTTATCCCCGTAGCTGCATCAGCATCGATCCGGATCTCGACCGCGGTGTCGAGACTGCCTACCACTGTGATGCGCGAAAACGAGTTCCATTTCGAGAACAACACCTGATTCTCTTCGAAGCCCTTCGATTTTCGAATGTCGATGCGATTGGTGGTGCTGTTGTAAAAGACAAGCCCCGCCAGACCAACAGTCAACAGCAATGAGCAAAAGGCAGGCGCCCGGCTGCCCTGCGACGCTATCCCAAATAATATTCCCGCAGCGGCGCCTAACGCAGATACCAGCAGGACGATGTTGATAGCGCCGATCGTGTTCAGCACCGGTATCAACAGCAGACAGCCTAGCGCCGCTCCAGCAAGATCGAACAGATAAAGCTTGCTGATGTCTTTCGCCAGCCGGGTGATCGCCAGCGTCACAGCACAGCCTCCAAAGAAGAATGGAAGCGAGGCACCGGCGTATATCCTGGCGAGCCGATAGTAGTTTTCCGGACCGGTCTCAAAAGTCAGCGGATTGGAGAGGATGACATAGAGCGAAAAGAGATTGCTGAGAGCAAACAACATCGCAGCGACGCTGAGCCACTGGCCGGTGCGTTCGGGCTTTAACCCGCGCTGAATAAGATAAACGAACACGCCGCTCGCGCCCGAGCCGAACAAGGCTAGGGAGATCGCCATGAACGCGAAGTGGTAGTACATAGTCGCGGAGAACAGCCGCGTGAGAGATAGTTCGAGCATCAGTACCGATAACGTAATCAGCGATATACCCCAAAAGATTTGTCTTCGATTCATCCAATGTCTCCGATATGAAGTAGCATAGACTTTAGTCTGTGTGTATTAGGACTTCGTCATCTACCAGTCCGACACAGACTAAAGTCTATGCTCCCTTTGCCTATTTCAATTCAAGAAGCTCGGTGATCGCGTCGCTTACTTCTTCCGCTCTAACGTCCCAGGTAGACTCTCTCACCGCGTTTTGACGCGCCTCGCGCTTGTCGAGTGAATCGTTCTTCAACGCATCCTCAACCTTGGCGATGAAGTCATCGTAATTGCGAGAAACGCGCAGTATACCATCCAGCCGCGCGTATTCGTAAATCGGGGTGATCACCACCGGCTTCCCGGTTGCCAGGTACTCGCGAACCTTGATCGGGCTGCCGTAATTCACGAATTCGTTGTCGGTCACCCACGGCAGCACGCATACATCGAATGCCGCGGCCCATTGCGGCATTGTCGAGTATGGCTTCGAACCAAGATAGTGAACGTTCGGAAGTGACTCGATCTCGAGCGGGGAAGCCCGCAACCCAACAATCACCCACTGCCACTCGGGGCGTCTCTGGCTGACGTAGCGCACCAGCTGTTGATCAATCAGCCACGGATCAACCGCGCCGAAATAGCCAAGGCGTGGATGTCCAACGCCGGCGATGTCCTCAGGCTGCGTCCACTCCAGCGAGGTCGCCGAAGCGAAGTGATCGTAGTCCACTCCTTGTTCCAGCAACCTGGCTTTCCCGGCGAGCTCTGCATTCTTGGCGGTCTCTTCTTCAAACAGCTTTCGTCCCGAGTAGTAAACAAGATCTGCTCGCGACAGCAGATCCTCGTGCATCTCGGCGATCACATTCGATGCGGTCGCGTGATCCATTTGATTCGCGTCGTACTTATCCGAGACCTGATATATGAGCGCGCTCTCGTCAAGCCGTCCCACAACTTCGCCGGCGGTCGGGATGGCGATCCACAGAATAGGCCGCCGCATATCAAATGCAACCATCAACAATTTGATCTGAGCCGCGAGCAGCCGTCGATTGATCGCCCGCGCAAGGCGGCTGGAGTAGAAGGGAAGAACCGGCGGCGACACTACGATTATTCCTTCATCGGTGACCCGGACTGCCCTCGCGTAACTGCGCAGCTTTCGCCTTACCTTGGCCAGAAAGTCGCGGCTCGCAAGCCCGGGCAACCCCATTGATATCGAATTTACAAAGATGACGCGATTACCCGCGCGCGCCAGCCGCCGCATAATGTGATTCTTGGAATGCTGATGGTGATACCACCAGTCTTCGCCGGCAAAACAGATTATGGATTGGTTTCGGATCATGGAATCCAGGGGCCTCTTGCCTGATCAGCGCGTCAGGACCGCGCCTATCGCATCGAATACGCGCGCCGCGTTATGACGCCAGGTGAACCGCTCGATTGCGGAACTTCGCGCCGCAGCGCCAAGCCGCGCGCGCAAATCGTCATCGCCCGCCAGTGTTTCGATTGACCTTGCGAGCCCATCTGCGTCCCCAGGCTCTACCAGCAAACCGTTTTCGCCGTCGATTATTACTTCACCAACCTGGCCAAGACGGCTCGCAACAATAGCTTTTCCCATAGCCAGGTACTCGAACAACTTTGTGGGCGAGCCAAAAAATTCACTGCCGTCGGCTGAACGGACGTGCGGCGAGGCCAGTATGTCACACGCGTCGAGATAGGCCGGCACCCTGTCGTGCGGTATGTTCCCGGTGAAGGTCGCTCTCACTGCCGCTGAATGAATGATCGATTCGGTTTGCGCCCGCTGTTCGCCGCCGCCGATAAAAACAAAGTGACAACGAGTTTCCGGCTCTAGTTTTGTTGCCGCTTCGGCGAGCAGGGGAGCGCCGTGCCACGGACCGAACGTCCCTACGAACCCAACGACGATCTGGTCTTCGATGCCGAGTAAGTGTCGAATCCCCCGGCCGCCACAATCGGGATGGAAACGATCAGGATCAACCCCGTTAGGGTTCACGATGATTCTTTCGGGACTGACGCCGGCGTCGATGAGGTTGCGACGTTCTACCTCCGATACCACGAAAATCAGGTCCGCTGCGCGCAGGTTGAGCCGCTCGAAACGTCCCAGCAACCACAGCAGACCTGCCGGGTCCCAGTTTCGGCTCACCCAGACTTCCGAGCCGTTAAACTCGAGCGCGAGCGGCAATCCGGTTACCGCGGACAACAGCACTCCAGTCCAGTTGAACCGGCTGTAGCGTTGATAAATGAAATCAATTTTGTCTGCCGACTCGGGTCCAGGGCGTTGAAGACTCCGCATAGTGAAGACCAGGTTATTCCAAAGCTCGAACAGAGTCCTGGTTGCGCTGAAGAGTGTCGATGGCGGAATCAGGGTTGTGTCCTGGCTAGCGCTTTGAGCGGCGCTCGCCAGGAATTTGAGTCGATGTCCGAGAGCAGTTGCGCCTTTGAAGAATCCGGCGATGTGTGTCGGCATTCCACCTTCTGTTGCTCCCGAGAGCGTAGCGCGAATAAAGAGCAGACTGGCGGGACGCGGGGGACTGCTGATTCTCGACGCTCGAACTGGCCCTCTGAATGCCAGCGAGATTGAGATTACTTCGGTGAGCAGCAATGAGAGCGGTACAACCAATCCATAACCAACAAGCAACTCCAGCGCGAAGCGAGGAGCCTCAAGCATCAGCACGCCCAGTCGGGTGCGGGCTGCCTCGCCGCCTCTCGAATCTCCGATTAGCATGCGCCGGGCGCCCGCCAGGAGCGCAAAAAGCAGAAGCGCTCCCTTGCTGCTTTGCGATGATAGATCGGCGGCGAACACGCAGAAGACGTCCGGCCCGATCGATCGAACGCGAGCGAGGGCTTCGCGTTTTGAAGTCCATTTTAGTTCGGTCTTGTCGAGCCGCCGGATGAAGACCCCGGGTAGCCGCGCGGTTGCCCAGGCCATAGCTGCGGATTGGTCGCCCGATAAATCCAGGAGTAGAGCGAGAGGCCTTGCGCCGAGACCAGGTGATTCGAGTTCGTCTCGTTCAACCTGTCTGCTTGAGGTTTCAGCAGCAGAGGTTTGGCGCGAGCTTGTGTGAGGCGGAGGCGGATTCACTTGGTTGCCGTAATGAGGAGGTTCCATCCGAAGTTGCGCGCTAACCATTGGTAAAACGCTTCGGGTAGCATACGCCCAACCTGTCCCAACTCACCACGCGTGAGCTGGTTAACGTGAAATTTGCACTCCCGAAAATCATTAAATATTCGACGAGCATCGGAGCGGCTGAACACCCTGACCAGGGGCCGGCTGTCAGTATCCGAGTACTCGACGTGGCGACTCATGATTTCCTCGATAGTGTGTTTGAACAGCTCCCGATGCAGCAACCCGTGCTTGAGAATGATCGAGCCAAAATAGTACAGCGATGCTCGATGATAGAGCATCACAATCGCCTTTCCGCCGGGCCTTAAAACTCGATGAATTTCGCGAACGGCGCGACGCGTATCAGGCGTGTGATGTAAGACTCCAAAAGAGTACACCACGTCAAAACTGGCGTCCGGGAAGCCAAGGTTCTCGGCATCGCCAATCGTGAATTCAGCAGTGAGTCCGTAGACAGCGAAACGTTTCCGCGCGATCTCAATGCTGCGCGGTGTCAGATCAACCCCGGTAACAATCGCGCCGCCACGAGCGAACTGGAGCAGATCCGTGCCTGTTCCGAACCCTACTTCAAGTAACCGCTGGCCGGGATAGTCATTGAAGCC
>DASRIZ010000096.1:0-11391 GCA_035649735.1 Blastocatellia bacterium
CTTCACGCATCACGTTTCACGCATCACGCAACACGCAACACGTTTCACGCATCACGCTATCTTTCTGCAACGCCTGTGATTTCGTTGATGCGAATGCGAAAGATGATGACTGAGGATTGCCCGTCATGAACCGGAACAGATTCAACCGGAGTGAGTTTAGGAAAACGCGCCAACAGCGTTCGTACGGCCCGGTCGCGCTCTCCGGCGTCGGTTAATTCTTCGAAGGTGCCGAAGGCGATTGCGCTGCGCCAGTGGTATGCATCGTTGATTTCGTCGACCTGAAGACAGGATTTTGGGTTGGCCCGAAGCGCTTCAATTTTTCTGCCGGCAAGCGAATGAACATAAATGCTTTCACCATCTGAGACATAGTTGACAGGCACCACATAAGGCCCGCCGTCATAAACACACCCGAGCCGCCCAACTCGCCCAGCGGTCAACACTGCGCGCGCTTCGTTTGAAGTCAACCGTGTAATCATTGTTGATCCTTGCGTGAAACGTGATGCGTGATCCGTGAAGGGAGTAACACGTGATTCGCTGTGGAAGACTTCGCAATCACGTTTCACGCATCACGCATCACGCATCACGTTTCACGTTTCACCCATCACTCTTCACTCTTCACGCTGCACGCGCTCGTTCGCGCACTATCTCGACCGAGCACTTAGCCTGCGACGCGACCGCCTGCGACACTGAACCGAGCCAGAACTTGGTGAGCCCACGATACCCGTGCGAGCCTACGACGATTAGATCTGCCGGCCACGCCTCAGCATCAGCTATTATTGTGTGCTTCGGATGACCTTTGACAATCTCCGCAGTCAAATGAAGCTTGTCGCCTTGCGCCTCGAGGATTCGATCGGCAGCAGCGTTGACGATCGAGCGCGCTTGTTCTTCGCCGGCCTTCTCGAGAGCCTCAAAGTAATTCTGAGGCGGTACCCACGTTTCGACCGTCGGCAACAGCGGCGGCTCGACTACGGATATGATCCTCAGCTGGGAGCCCGGTGGCCAGCTCCTTGCCGCCACCTCCTCCACTGCTGCATCGCTGAAAGATGATCCATCGATAGCTAGTAATATCTTCATCTCTAACTCCTTTCGTCCGTCATCATCTTTGTTACAAATGCGGGTCTGAGCGGACGCGCAATAAGCACCGGACACGGCGCCTGACGCAGCACCCGATCTGCGTTCGATCCGAATAGGGCGCGCATTCCAAACCCCGCGCCGCTTGCGCCCATGCATATCAGGTCAATATTCTCCTCCTCGGCATAGGAGAGCACTTCGCGGTAGGGTTGTCCCTCGCGCACGGCCTGTTTCACATCGCACCAGGCGGAAGTCTCCCGAGGTACTGCATCCTTTAGTCGGCGCGCTGCGCTTAAATTGACCGGTTCGTCGCCGAATCCGCTAGTGGCAACTGCCCGCGCGAATGCTAATTGAGGCGTCACCGATCTTGGCGATGGAGTTGGCATCACGTGCAACAGGTGAATCTCGGCTTGATACTCCTGCGCAAGCGATAAACCATAGGCTAGCGCAAGCTCGGAGTCACCGGAAAAGTCGTAAGCCACCAGCACACGGTGGAGAGCCACTTCATTAGTGGATTTGCCAACCCAGTCCTGTTCACCTTGATGAGTGATCATCACCGGACAGGGCGCGGTGCGACAAACGGATTCCGCTGTCGAGCCTAAAACCGCGGCTGCGTAAGGCCGCCGGCGCGAACGCATCACGATTAAGTCGATTCTTCGTTCTGCCGCTTCCTGTGGAATAGCCGTCTTGGGATCACCGTCGACAACCATGCTGCCCCATGAGAAGCCGGCTGACGAGGGCAGCCGCAGGTGTTCCCGGACCGCTACATCAATGAGGTCTCTGATCTGGTCGCGATCCAGCGCCCGGCCCGCTGCGTAGCTGTCGACGCAGTTGATCACCGTTAGCTCGGCGCTATATGCCTTCGCTAGAGCGATGCCATAGCGAAGCGCCTCATCGGACTCGGGTGTGAGATCGATAGGGCACAGGATGCGATCAAAAACTATTCGCTCGTTGATCGTCATAAGCGAACCCCTGAAGGCAATCTATTTCATTTTCTCAATGAGCAATGTGCGTGCCGTCAAAAAATGCTGATTCTAAGCATTGATCAACCGCTTATTGCGTAAAATGGCTGAACGACGAGAAGAAATTCGCACATCGGATCGCGCAAACACGCTTGTCGTCGCCGGGTGTGGTGTCGTTGATTGTCGCAGTCAGAAAGAAGAGCGCGGTCGAACAACAGGTTCGACCGCGCTCCAGGCACTTTTGCGATTTTACCTTCTTAGTTACTTGGCAGTCGCCGTCTTCATGCAAGCGCCAGCACAACAACTCGTCGAGTCGATTTTTGAGGATGCGTGGTGAGCGCATCCGTGTTCTTTTGCCTGGTCTGTTCCGGCAGCGCAGCAAATGTCGTGGCCCTCGCAGCACTGCTCGTCCTTGCAGCCCTCGCAGCACGGCTGGTCCTTCCCGCAACAACTCCCAGTCGGGTTGCAGCAGGGTGCTCCCTCTAGACAGCAGGCAGCGCCCGGCACACAACATTCCGGCCTTGCGCTGCAGCAGCTTTCGACCGCGCACGCGGCCGCCTTGCCGCTTTTGACCCTCTGTTGGTCTGTGCCTGACGCATAGACGTATCCGGCCATTGCCAAAACAATAGTTAGAACAAAGATTTTTGCGATTTTCATCTGTATCTCCTATGACATTCAAGTTGCAGGTTGACCGGCACGCGTGTACCGGCGTGATTTTGGCCAACCCGACCTAAATTCTTATTACGCAACATAGGAGATGGGTGCTGCCTCGATTCATCACCAGCGGTCTTGCCGTGACTTCTGAAGGCTGCCCTGGTTCACACAACTGCAGCCGGCGGTCTGAATCGGAGGCGCCTGGTCGAAGGTCAATCAGTTGTGACAACGTCGCCTGGCTGTTCGGTTCTGACCTGCCGAGACAACAGCGCTTTCTGCTCTCGCGATGTTTCTGTTCGCAACAGCCGCGATCCTCGCTCCTAGCCGAAATGACTGAGGCGATCTTCGATCCGTCCGTCTCAAGTGATCGACAACAAATATCTGAAGCTGTGGTTGCGCAGCATAAGCACACTAAGCCGCCGGCCAGAAGTATTCCGATGATGGCAAGGCAAGCCCCTCTTTTCACACGCCTATGATAACGCCTGCGCAGTCCAAAAGCTGTGACGGCCATCACGTCGAATCTGAGAATTGTGGATAATCGCGACGAGACTCGGTCATTCCGCGTCTGATGGCGGCTCGAGTTTTTTGAGGCGGTATCGGAGCTGGTCGCGGGAGATGCTTAATAGCTCCGCGGCTCTAGTCTGATTACCTTTGCTGCGGTCAAGCGCCTGCCTGACCAGAGACATTTCGACGTCGTCCAAAACAACCCCATCTGGCGGAAGCTCGAACTGAGGATGGGTAACCTGGTCCCTGACCGGCTCGGCATTTCCGCCGCTTTTTGCGATCCCGACGGCCGGCGCGGTTGCAATTACCGGCGTGTCGGTCCCTTCGGTTCCGATTCCTCGCGGCAAATACTTCGCAGTAATAAGGTCCCCGTCTTCAAGAATCATCACCCGTTCAATGACATTACGAAGCTCTCGCACATTGCCCGGCCAGGCATACTTGCGAAAAGTCTGCGCTACGTCCGGGGTCATTCCGCTGACCCGCTTGCGAAGGCGCTGGTTGAACTGCTCGATGTAATGCTTGGCGAGAAGAATCGCGTCATCGCCGCGATCGCGTAAAGGAGGAATATCGATTTGTATGACTGATAGCCGGTAGTACAGATCGAGCCGGAAGCGTCCGGCTTCGCTTTCCGACTTGAGGTCGCGATTAGAAGCCGCGATCACCCGCACGTCGAGCGGGAGGTCTCGAAGCCCGCCGACGCGCCTAAAAGCTCCCTCCTCCAGAACGCGCAGCAGTTTGGCTTGCACACTCAGCTCAAGCTCGCCGATCTCATCCAGGAAGAGTGTGCCGCCCTCCGCCTGCTCGAATAGTCCCTCCTTGCGAGCTTTGGCGTCGGTGAACGCGCCCTTCTCGTATCCAAATAATTCGCTCTCTATCAGAGTTGCGGGAATGGCTGCGCAATTTATTGCAATGAATGGCGATTCGGAACGGCGAGAGCCGTAGTGAATGGCCTTGGCAACCATGTCCTTTCCGGTTCCCGACTCACCTTGGAGCAGGACGGAGGAGACTTCGCTCTCGGCGACCTTGCGAGCGAGCGCGAACACTTCACGCAGCGGCGGTGATTGGCCGATTATCTGGTCGAAGCTGAACTGACGCGCCCGCTCGCGCCGGACCATTCGAACTTCTTTTCGCAGCGACTCGGCTTCAATGCCGTTGCGAATTGTGATTTGAAGCTCTTCCAGGTTTATTGGCTTGCCAACGAAGTCGTACGCGCCGGCGCGGAGTGCGGCGATAGTGTCGGCGACCAGAACGTTACCGGTCATCATTATTACGATTGCATCGGGCTGCCGGTGTTTTATCTCGCGCAACGCGTCGAGCCCCGATCCATCGGGCAGGTTCACATCCAGTAATACCGCCGCAGGCTGTTCAGATTCAAATGTAGTAAGCGCCGCGGCAACAGTTCCTGCTTCCACCGAACCGTAGCCCCACATACGCAGCGCTTCGGTAAGCGTCCACCGAATCATCTGCTCGTCGTCTACGATTAGAATCTTTTCCTTGGCCATAAGATGATTGGGGGAAAATATAGCACCGTGGCTTCGGTACCGCGACCTAGCGAGGCTAAGGAACAAGCCAGACACCACCGGCTTCAGTTGAGTATTCGACAAACTGCATCGGTGATAACCGCGTAGCGGTGTCCTATCGGTAGCTTGCGTGGGTTGTGCGGTACCCCTGGCCGCGCAGCGGTTACCTATTTGCCTATAGATCGATTTTGACGCACACAGGTAACCAATAGAGTGCGGGTATTCCTGGACTGTTCGCACAGTCTATTCAGTCGTATGGTGTTTCAACTTCAACCTGGGAGAACGCTACCGGGTGTCTCGACTACACGGCCCACTGTTGTTCCAGTGCCGAGGCGAGCCGATCATACTTTTCATTCGCGCCCGCACCGAACTCCTCCTCTGCTTGCTTGAAGCCTTCCATTAATAGAGCTTTATCTTCGTCGTCGAGGATCTCGTCCGCAAGGCGAAACAAGATACTGTCTTCTTTGTCGATGTGACTGAGCAGGTGATTGGTGTATCCACGGGCGGCAACGATGAACCGACCACGGGCTGCCGGGTCTACGCTTCTGTATTCTTGTAAGGCGAGGCGCATCTCGCTGGCCAGTTTGCTTTCGATCTCATGTTCGTGCTCGAGCGCTTCAAGAGCGCCCCCATGGCGTCTGATGCCCTGCCGTTGCAGCGCGGGAAAGAGATGCATTTCTTCCTTTCCGTGGTGATAACTATCGGCAAAAGCGCTCATGAAATCGACGAGTTGTAAAAGAGCTTCTGGCGCCACCTGCTGACCCCACTCGAGTCTGACGCAGACGCCCTCAAGCGCGCGCAACGCCCTCTCGATAACACGATGTTCATGCTTAAGAAGATTGAGTGGGTGTGCCATTTCTAGTCCTCCGACGTCACGATCAACCGTGGTTGCGCGCCAGCCACCCGGCCCACGCAGAAAAGACATCGCTTATTAAGAGCTACAGCCGCAGGCGGAAGGAGATTGACCTGCGGCTGTAACTGAGGGTTTGCCTGTGTAGCGCCACAGGGTCTGCCCCTGACTACTTCACCTTGACTTCGATCTGCTTCGGTTTCGCTTCTTCGCGTTTGGGCAAGAAGACCAAAAGCAGGCCATCCTTGAACTCCGCAAGGATGTTATTCGCATCGATGAATGTGGGCAGCGTGAAGCTGCGCAGGAATTCGCCGTAGTTGCGCTCGACGCGATGGAAGTTCTCGCGCTTCACCTCTTCTTCGAACTTGCGCTCCCCGCGAATCGTCAACACATTGTTCTCGATCGTGACGAAAACGTCTTCCTTCTTGAGCCCCGGGAGTTCCGCCTTCACCACGATTTCCTTGTGGGTTTCATAGATGTCGCAGGCCGGCACCCAGTTGGTCAACGGGAGCGTCTCGTCCGCAAACGGCGCGAGCGGAAAATCGAACATACGATTCAACCTGTTTTGAATCAGGTAGAACGGGTCCGTCGTGACCAGATTACGCAGGCTCTTTATCGGAGCCAGAGCTGTTCCAGGTTGCATTCTGTTTCCTCCTTACTTTCGTTAGACCATTGCTAGTTAGAGTCCCGCCGCTTCACCGGCGTCACCCTCAATGACGCCGGGGCGGCGGGTGGCTTAATAATTACAGCGTCCATCACACGCGGTGTGGCTCGTCAGTTCAGTACAAGTCAACCCCCGCTCGTGGTGACGCTTTGCCTTCGACGGGGCACACACAGGTGGTCAAACCGTCACCAATCGAAGGCCCGAGTTGAGAGAGGCGAGATAAAACCGGTCTGTTTGCGCCCTGGCCGGCAAGGATCCTCTCTCTATCAATGCACCAGGCAGTCACTTTCTGCCTGGACGCATGGTATGCATTTGCCTCAAGAGAATCGATGACGGCCATCACTCGTCGTGGTGACCGCCATCACAGAGCGAGACATGAGACCAAAGAGCAACGCGCTCCTAGCCTGTTGCCCTTTGCCGTCTTGTCCCCCTCTCTCCAAACTTCTGCTTTTGTTCAGGGGTTAGTGTTGCGGCGATGTCACGCCGAAGCTTGATCCCGAGTTGGCGAAGCTGTTTCTTGAGAGAATGCCTGACCATCACGATTCTGCCAACCGCACCGGGACTTGGCTCAGTTGCTTGGATCGCTGCGCGCAGATCGCGATTTGTCGCGCGGAGGTCTTGCCTCAGCGGAAATGCCGCCTGCCGATGCCTCTTAAGCAGGTCCCTTATGTCGTTGACTTGTGTATCGTTCAAAGCCAGGGCGTTCTTCATCCTCGCCAGTCGCGGCCCCGGCTTTTGAGCCATCGCGGCCGAGCTGAAAGCCATCACTAAACCGATTGCTGACACGATCGAAAAGATGCGCTTCGCAAACATATGATTTCGTCCTTTCAAGTTTATGATCGGCAACTACGTAATATTGACGAGCCGGCGATGGCGGTAGTCTGGAAAGTTCGCAGCCCCCGTTAAGCACCGTGACTGGGGTCACATTGAGCTGTGATCGCCGCGCTAGAGAACAGAGTTGCCAAGCGAGAGAATCGCAGTGGTCGCGAGCGCTCCGGTAGCTAAGTTTCCTGCAATAGTCCAAGCGGTGCGAAACAAGAAGCTTCGAGCGGTCGCGGCCGCATGTTGACCTTGAATCTGCGTGGCGCTGCAGAAGGAGGCGTGTATGACCTCAGCCAGAGCCAATAACATTCGAGAAGAAGCGATTAAAATTGACCTGCGTGGACATGCGTTGCTCGAGGATCCAATGTTCAACAAAGGCAGTGCTTTCTCCGATGAGGAACGCCGCGAGTTTGGCTTGCTCGGTCTTCTGCCGCCGCACGTCTCCACCGCTGAAGAACAACTCGCCCGAACATACGAAAGCTACAAGCGAAAAGAGAGCGATCTCGAGCGCTACATCTATCTGGTCAGCTTGCAGGATCGGAACGAGACGTTGTTCTACATGCTGTTGCAGGAGCACATCGCGGAGATGATGTCGATCATTTATACACCCGGGGTCGGTGAAGGCTGCAGACAGTACAGCCATATCTATCGTCGTCCTCGCGGGCTTTACATTCCGTACCACCAGCGCCCCCAGATCAGCTCGATTCTGAATAATGCACCGAACAGACAGGTCGACGTCATCGTCGTTACCGACGGCGAACGCATTCTAGGTCTTGGTGATCTGGGTATCGGCGGCATGGGCATTCCCATCGGCAAGCTCTCGCTGTATACGCTTTGCGCCGGAGTGGCGCCGCAACGAACGCTTCCAATCATTCTTGATGTCGGAACGGACAACGAAGATCTGTTGCGCGACCCACTCTACCTTGGCTGGCGGCATGAGCGGGTGCGAGGTCAGGAGTACGATGACTTCATCGAAGCCTTCGTTCAGGCGGTCATTTACAAATTCCCGAATGTGCTGCTGCAGTGGGAAGATTTTTCGAAAAACAATGCGACTCGGTTGCTGGAGCGATATCAGAACAGTCTGTGTACCTTCAACGACGACATTCAGGGAACTGGCGCGGTGACGCTTGCGGGTTTGCTGGCTGCAATGAACGTGCTCGGTTTAAGTCTAAGCCGACAGCAAGTAGTGATTCTCGGAGCCGGCTCGGCGGCAACAGGCATAAGTAATCAGCTCGTGACCGCAATGGTGAGCGAGGGCCTCACACGCGAGGAAGCTGGGTCGGCTATTTGGCTCGTCGATAGCCGCGGGCTTGTACACACCGGACGGACCGGACTCGAATCGTTAAAACAGAAGTTTGCTCAGGATGTCGAACGCGTGAGCTCGTGGAGACTGACCCACCCCGATCGCGTATCGCTGTTGGATGTAATCAAAAACGTGAAGCCGTCGATTCTCATCGGCACGTCGGCCCAGCCCGGCGCCTTCAGCCTGGAGATCGTGCGCGAAATGGCCGCGCACGCCGAGCGCCCAGTGATATTCCCGCTGTCCAACCCTACTTCAAAAAGCGAAGCAGTGCCGCTGGACTTGATCAACTGGACGGAGGGGAAAGCGCTGGTTGCAACGGGCAGCCCATTCCCGCCAGTTGTTTTTGAACATCAGGTGTTCAATATCGGCCAGTGCAACAACGCTTTTATCTTTCCAGGAGTTGGCCTGGGAGTGATCGCATCGGGCGCGACTCGGGTTACCAATGAAATGTTCGTGGCAGCGGCGCGCTCGCTTGCTGAGTTCTCCCCGGCAATACACGAGGACGAGAAGCCATCATTGTATCCGGCGCTTGAAAATGTCCGCAGGGTATCACGATGCGTTGCGCTTGCAGTCGGCGCCGAAGCCGGGCGGCTGCAATTAACCGATGTGAAAACGCAAGACGAGTTAAGATCGCGAGTCGAAGCGGTGATGTGGAATCCACATTATGCCAGGTTCGTTCGCCCAACATAAAAACACAGACGACAAACTGGAGTTTGTCGAAACTTGAAGGAGGTATGAATGGGTTCAAATACATTGACAGTCACGGACAATCGAACGGGCAATCAGTACGAGATGCCCATCGAAAACGGGGCCATCCGGGCCATGGACTTTCGGAAGATAAAGACATCAGTGGGAGACTTCGGGCTGATGAGTTACGACCCGGCGTTTATGAACACGGCCTCGTGCAAGAGCGTCATCACGTTCATCGATGGTGATAAGGGAATCCTGCGCTATCGCGGCTATCCGATCGAACAGCTCGCCGAGCGCAGCACCTATGTCGAGGTTGCTTACCTGCTTCTGCACGGGGAACTCCCGAAACCGGAAGAGTTGAAGGCGTGGTCCTGGAACATCACGCATCACACCTTCATTCATGAACAGATAAAGAAGGTTATGGATGGGTTCCACTACGATGCGCATCCGATGGGGATGCTGATCGGCACGGTGGGCGCGTTGTCGACCTTCTATAAGGACGCGAAAAACGTCTTCGATGCACAATCTCGCCAACGGCAGATCTTTAGGTTAATTGCCAAGATCCCGACGCTTGCGGCGTTTGCGTATCGGCACAGTGTGGGGATGCCTTACGACTATCCCGACAACGATCTGAGCTACACCGGCAATTTCCTCAACATGATGTTCAAGATGACCGAGCTCAAGTACAAGCCTAACCCTGTGCTCGAGCATGCACTGGACGTGTTGTTCATTCTTCACGCCGATCACGAGCAGAACTGTGGAACAAACGCGATGCGCAGCATAGGAAGCTCGCACGTCGATCCTTACTCGGCGGTTGCCGGCGCTGCGGCGGCGCTCTACGGCCCGCTGCACGGCGGCGCCAACGAGGCGGTGCTTCGTATGTTGAATGAGATCGGGTCGAAAGAGCGTGTGCCCGAATACATCAAACGAGTGAAGGCCGGTGAGCTGAAACTGATGGGGTTTGGACATCGAGTGTACAAGAACTACGATCCGCGCGCCCGGATTATCAAGCAGATCGCGGACGAAGTGTTTGAAGTCACCGGAAAGACCCCGTCCCTGGATATCGCGCTCGAGCTGGAACGAATAGCGCTGGAAGACGACTACTTCGTTTCACGAAAGCTCTACCCGAACGTCGACTTCTATTCGGGGATTATCTACCAAGCGATGGGCTTCCCGGTCGACATGTTCCCGGTGCTGTTCGCGATTCCTCGTACTTCAGGCTGGCTTGCGCAGTGGGAAGAGATGCTGCTTGATACGGAACAGAAGATCGCGCGTCCGCGGCAGGTTTATCT
The DNA here is from genome assembly GCA_035649735.1 of Blastocatellia bacterium. GTDB lineage: Bacteria > Acidobacteriota > Blastocatellia > UBA7656 > UBA7656 > Onstottus_A. The sequence goes on from DASRIZ010000096.1 coordinate 10,333, forward strand.
CGGCTACGACAAGCGCGACTACCCGACTACCGAAAAGACGTACCAACAAGCCAAAGGCGCAATAGCGGATTGACAAGTCATCCTGCTAATGTCGAGTAGGCCCATAACAATAAGCGGAGAGCTACTCAGAGCAGCTCTCCGCTTTTGTCCTCCCACCCACATCCCGCCTCGATTTGTGAGAGAGATATATATACTAGTGCTTTCAAGGCACTCTGTGCCCTTTTAAACTCCCGGTAAACTGAATCTCGCGAAGCTCGAACGAACCGTTGGCAGCCATACCATAAGTCAGCACCGTCTCAGTGGCTTTTGGCCGCTCCGTCGGTTCGCAATGAAAAGATACAACCAGGTTTTCTGGTCTAGCCTCGGGCTTACCGTTTTTATCCACGCTGTAACTGTAGACATACAGGCAAGCCTCGCCTTTAGCCATTTTCGAGTCATCGTGAACGAAGATGTACTTGCCCTGCAACTCCGTTTTCGCCAGCTTTGTCTTGTCAGGAATATCAACCACTGCAAAATCATTGTCACCTGGCGGCGCCGATGCGAAGGACGCAAGGGCGAGAACCATGATCGCGATCGTAATCAAACCTATAGTAAGAAAGTTTTTCATCAGTACCCCCTTGCCCGCGTCGTAGCCGGCGCGGCGCCGGCCCTTTTCTGGGCCAATCAGAGTGTAAAGCCTCGCGCCTGCGAGAGCGATGACGGTCATCACCGCCCGGTGTGACCGCTGTCACAACACCGAATTGAACTTGTGTTAATCATTCCTTTGAGGCGTTGCAAGTCGATTCAGTGCGCTCCCTTGGCTTGAATCCGTCGATCGCACACCTGCTCTGCGGTGTGGTTCTTGGTCATCAGCCCGCTTAAAAGGAAAAGGAATGCCGGTGCGGTGAACATCGCGAAAGCCCACCCTCGGGGTGGGCCATCACCCATGATCAAGCCATACACGAGATAGAAGCACATTAGGCTCCCGATGCTCAGGAACCCTCCGAGCGCTTCGCGCTTCCACGCCACGAGCATTCCAACAACCACCCCAAATGGAAAGAACAAAAGACCAATCCATTC
>DASRIZ010000097.1:0-14640 GCA_035649735.1 Blastocatellia bacterium
AACTGCCCGAGCCGGCGCAGGCGGAAGAGTTCGAAAGCCTTGCCTTATCCAGACAACTCAATACTGAAGAACAGACGTCGTCCGAACCGCCTGTAACATACTCGCCGTTCGAACCAATAGAGTCAGGCAAGCCGGCGTCTGAAGAAGATTCGGTTCAAGACTACGAGGCGCTGGTAGAGTCTGTCGATACTGATGACGTTCGAGCGCCGGCGCCCGCGGAAGGTTCGGTTCAAGACTACGAGGTAAGATCTGTCGAAACAGATGACGTGCTAACGCCGGCGACTGCCGAACACTTGGTTCAAGACTACGCGGTAGAATCTGTCGACACGGCGACTGAAGAAGATTCGGTTCAGCACTACGAGGTGTCGGTAAATTCTGTCGACACAGATGACGTTCGAACGCCGTTTGTCAGACCCAGCGGTCCGTTGTCGGGCTTCAACTTGCCTCCGGAGATTGTTTACACGGGTGCACTGTCGCCTGGTGTTTGCCTCGCCTGCGGCGCCGAATCCGGAGCCGATGATCTGTTTTGTGTGACGTGTGGGGTCTTTATCGACGAGATTGGATCGACTCTTCCAGCTAACCCAACGTGCGGTGAATGTGATCAGCGAATCGAAGAAGGTGAGATTTTCTGTCCGTGGTGTGGATCCCTGGTGCCCGCGTAACGGTAATAAATCCGGTTAGAGTTTATGGGTTAGGCTTTCGACTGCAGCACGCAGCGCATCGATTGCCAGTGCAGTGCAGTGTGCTTTAGCGGGCGGTAGATGGCCCAGGGCATTCGCGACGTCGGTTCGCGTGACAGACCTAACTTGTTCAACCGACCGCCCGATGATCAACTCGGTCAGGACAGATGCGGCAGCGATCGTCGGCGGACAGCCTGAAGCCTTGACCTTTGCGTCGATCAGCAGATCCCCTTCAACCAGCACCGTCAGTTTGATCCGGTCAAGGCATACTTCGTTCGTGACGTCACCGATCCCCGAAGGGTTGTTTATCTCCCCAACGTTTCGCGGGTGCGCAATGTGTTCGGCGAGTTGAGGGCTGTACATAGCGTAAGCTTGTTACTGGAGAGCCGCCTTCGCCTCGTCCGGTTCATCGGTTGGAATCATATCGCGGAGCCGCGAGACCGTGTCTACCAACACCGAAATCGCATAATCAATTTCTTCCCGGGTGGTGTAAGCGCCCAGGCTGAACCGCAGGCTTCCGCGAACTTCATCGCGGGAGAGCCCGATCGCTTGAAGAACGTGGCTCGGTTCGAGCGATCCAGAAGCGCAAGCCGATCCCGTCGATACCGCGATGCCCTTCAGGTCCAGCGCAATCAGCAGGCTCTCGCCATCAATGCCGGCGAAGCTCAGGTTCGAGACGTTAGGCACACGCTGTTGTATATCGCCGTTGATTCGAACACCGTTGAAGCGGGAAAGTAACTGCTGCTCGAGATAGTCCCTCAACGCGCGCATTCGGTTGATTCGTTCGTCGAGCTGGGTGCGCGCCAACTCGGCCGCTCGCCCAAGTCCGGCAATCCCGGGAACATTCTCGGTTCCCGCCCTTCGATCGCGCTCGTGATGCCCGCCGTAAAGCAGCTTCGCTAGGCGCGTGCCCTTACGAACGTATAGCGCACCGATACCCTTAGGACCATGAATCTTGTGTCCGGAAAGCGAGAGCAGATCAACGCCCAGCCGGTCAACGTCGACCGCGACCTTGCCAACCGCCTGAACTGCGTCGGTATGAAGGTGCAGATGCTTGAGACCTCGCGAGCGAGCCTGGTTTACCAGCGCCGAGATCTCCTCGATCGGCTGGATCGTGCCGGTCTCGTTATTGGCCAGCATCACCGAGATCAAAATCGTTTCGTCGCCGATAGCCTGTCGAACATCATCTGCGCTGACGATCCCGGTCCGCGATACTGGAAGATATGTGACTCGATATCCTGATGCCTCGAGGGCCTCGCAGGTGGCAAGCACGGCCGGATGTTCGATCTTCGTGGTGATGATGTGCCGTCCGTGATCCCGGTGAGCTTCGGCTATTCCTCGGATGGCGAGATTGTCTGCCTCAGTCCCGCCCGAGACGAAGACAATTTCGAGCGGCGCGGCATTGATTAGAGCGGCAACTTCGCGGCGAGCTTTTTCTACGGCGGCCTTCGCGCGCTGCCCAAATGAATGGACGGACTGTGCGTTGCCCATCTCGTCGGAGAAATACGGCAACATCGCTTCGATTACTTCGGCAGCCATCGCTGTCGTCGCGCTGTTGTCGAGATAGACTTTCATAAAAGGTTCAGAGTTCAGAGTTCAGAGTTTCTGGTTTCTCGTTTCTGGTTTCTGGTGTGAGGTTTACAGTTTCGGGATCTCGTATTTCCGCACTCTACGAACCATAAACTAGAAACCAGAAACCAGAAGCTCTGAACCCTGAGCTTATTGTTCCTCCTGCCATTCTTCGTACCACGCCATTTGAATCGCCTCGAGTTTTTTCTCGTTAGAATCCTTGGCGTCACCTGCAAATCCATCCAGCTCCATCACCCATCGATGCAAATCGGTGAAGCGTATTGTCAGAGGATCAACATCCGGATGCGCTTCAAGCAGCCTGATTCCTATCTCTTCAGTGTCCGTCCAACCGATCTCAGTCATAATCGATCCTCGCCTCGTTTGCATCATCCGTGAACGATGGTAAGCTGCGACGTCATCGTCGCTCGTGAATGCTCTCGCTCCTTACAAATGTATTACACGTAGCGCAGTGGCATGTACGAATCACCAGCTTGATCTTCTCCGAGTTTGGACCGGTGATATCCTGCTCGCAGGTCGAGCGGTTCATCGGCTGCGGCGTGGCGCATCGTGGGCAAAACATTGAACTCATAAACATCTCCTTGTTATCCGTGGCGAATGAAGTCGAGCACGTCGGGTATCTCGACGGTTACATCACCTGTCACGACGCATTGACAGCCAAGTCTCGAATGGAGCGTCAAACCATCGGCCATGTAGAGTCGATCCTCTTCGTCTTCGTCCATTTCAGTGAGATTCTCTTCTCCCTGCTTGACGATAACGTGGCAGGTGGTGCACGCACAGTTGCCTCCGCAAGAATGCTCGAGGTTCACGCCGAAGTTGAGCGCGATGTCCAGCAATGATCCTTCCTTTCCATGTTCGTGGTAGGGAGTTACTCCCGGCTCGTACTCAACCGTTACCGGTTCGCTGTTCGACCGGAGGAAAGTAACTCTGCAGATCTTTGTCGTCGCAGCCGCGCTTTCGTCTTCGGCAATCACGCTGCTGCCTGCCTCTCTCACTTCCATGCTCACCCCTTTGCAACCTCGGATGCCTTTCGATTCTTGAGCGCCGCAACCAGCGCACTATCCATGATAATTTCAGCCAGATGCTGAGAGGCGTCGTCCAGGATCCTGATCTTGTCTCGTATCAACTGATGGTCGTCACCACCCGCTGCCTGGCGCAGATCATCCAGAGCCGACACGATTGCGGATCGCTCGTCGGCGTCGATCAACTCCCTCGGGTGATCGGCAAGAGCTTTTTCCGCGGCTCGCATGACCGTTTCGGCTTCGTTGCGAGCTTCGACCAGCTGACGCTTGCGGATGTCTTCTTCGGCAAATTCGAACGAGTCGAGCAACATCTTCTCGATTTGCTCATCGCTCAACCCGTATGACGGCTTGACCTCGATCGAGTGCTCCTGTTGAGTCCGCAAATCGCGGGCGCTGACGGTCAGGATCCCGTTTGCGTCGATCAGGAACTTGACTTCGATTCGAGGAAGCCCGGCAGGCTGGGGCGGAATGCCCTTCAACGTGAACCTCGCAAGGCTCCGGCAGTCTTCAACCATCTCACGTTCTCCCTGGAGCACGTGAACGTCTATGCCGGTTTGATTGTCCACCCAGGTTGTGAACATCTCTGCCGCCGAAGCGGGGATCGTCGAATTGCGATTGATTATCTTGGCAACCACCCCGCCCATCGTTTCAATGCCGAGACTCAACGGAGTAACGTCGAGCAGGAGCAAGTCTCGGCGCCCGCCTGCAAGCACATCGGCTTGAATAGCGGCACCCAGTGCTACAACCTCGTCCGGATTGAGCTCTATGTGCGGCTCGCGCTTGAAGAGCTCTTTGACTTTTGCTCGGACAAGCGGAATGCGCGTTGAACCTCCAACCATTACGACTTCATCAATCTGTTCAGGTTTGAGATTTGCGTCTTTGAGTGCCTGGGCGCACGGGCCAAGCGTCCGTTCGACTAAGTCATCGATTAAGCGGTCGAAATCGTCACGGGTGAGCGTGCGGCGATATGCGGGGCGCTGAACCCCAGGATCGATTTCCACAATCGCGCTGTCGGAGTCCGAGAGGTCGTGCTTGGCTTTGATGATAGCTTTTCTTATCGTCTGAAAAACGGCCGGGTCTTGCGCGATTCCCTCGCCAGCTTCTTTTCCCATCTCATCGATCACCAGCGTGATGAGTCGATTATCCAGATCGTCACCGCCAAGGTGGGTATCCCCGTTTGTCGAAAGAACCTCGAAGATCCCATCTTTGAGTTTCAGTATCGAGATGTCGAATGTCCCGCCTCCAAGATCGTAGACGGCAACGATTGCTTCTTCCTTTCTGTCAATTCCGTATGCAAGCGAAGCCGCGGTAGGCTCGTTGACGATCCGCAGAACCTCAAGCCCCGCGAGGTGTCCGGCATCCTTTGTAGCCTGGCGCTGAGCGTCGTTAAAGTAAGCCGGCACCGTTATGACCGCTTGAGAGACCTCCTCTCCGAAAAACTGCGACGCGCGCTTTTTTAGATCGCGAAGTATGAATGCGGAGATCTCAGGCGGAGTAAAAACCCGATCACCCATCTGAAAGCCGATCACTTGCTCGCTGCCGGGCGCGATCTGAAACGGAACCAGGCTGAGATCTTCCTGAACGTCTTCGCTACCCTTTCCCATGAATCGTTTCACTGAATAGATTGCCTTACGCGGCTCGGTGACGAGCCGGTCGCGCGCCTCCTCGCCGACGAGCAGCCGGTCTTGTTCCTGATCGTAGTAAACGATTGACGGCACCAGCCCGTTGCCCGACCGGTCGCGAATAACCTCGGGGCCGTTATCGCCGATGTAGGCGACCAGGCTGTTGGTCGTTCCAAGATCGATGCCGACTACGCGAGCTGACTTAGGTCGGCCGCTCAAGCTGAGTTCAATCACCGGCATTTATTCAGAGTTCCTCCTGGATGCTATGAACGAGATGACCAATGTATGATCGATGCGAAAGCAATTCGCTCATTTGATCGAGCAAAGCGCTCTTCTCGGAAGTAGGGGCGCTACGATCCAGTGCTGAATCCCAATCCCCAAACTTAGCGAGCAGCCGGTCGTCGATGCCGGCCAACTTTTCTCTCAAGCCCATCATCGCCTCTTCGAGCGCCGATTGGGCCTCAGCGACGTCGTTTTCATCGCCGGCCTTTTTGGCAGCTTTCAGTTCCTCAATCTGCATGTTCAACTCAAAAACTTCTTCCAGTAGGTCAGGGGGCGCTTTTTTTTCAGCTTCCTTGTAGCCTTCGAGCGCTAGTAAATAACTGACCCGCGCGACTCGGTCTCGCAACGTGCGGTACCCATCGTTTAGCATCGACGACCGCTCGATACTGGCTTGCTGTTCAGCATTGCTCGCTCTCATGAAGTAATCGGGATGAAACTGGCGGCTTAGCTCATAGAAGGACTTTTCGAGATCCGACACATCGATAAGGAGCTTTCGCGGCAAACCGAAGAATTGGAAATAATCAGAGCCGGAGACCAGCTGGATTTTTCTACACTCGGCGCAAAAATGCGCACCGGCTGTTTGAGAACCGCAGTGCGGGCAAACACCTGTAGAGGACGTCACAGTGTTGGTTGCAAAATCAGCCATTCGAGTTTGGGTCTCTTCCGTTGTTGAGTTTCGGCCTGTCCCCGCCAAGAAAAAATGGTTGAGTCGCACGGCGCGCCCAACCATCCATCTCTACCAAGAATTGGCACAGACTAAAGTCTATCCTACCCCCTACACAGCGAATGATTCGCCGCAGCCGCAGGTGCCTGAAGACTTGGGGTTGAGAAAGGTGAATCCTCTTTGCATTAAACCCTCTTCCTTGTAGTCAAGGGTCGAGCCGTCGAGGAACAGAAAGCTCTTCATGTCGACGAAGACCTTTACGCCGTCCTTCTCGAAAACCTTATCGCCCGGCCGCTCTTCGGTATCAATCGCCAGGTTGTAGCTCATACCCGAACAGCCCCCGCCCTTCACGCCTACTCGTAGACCGCCCTCGGTGATCCCCTGATCGTGCATGATCTCGCGGACCTTCTCGACAGCTTTTGTAGTTAATTCAATCATATCGCTCACGCGTTGACCGCGGCTTCCTCTGCTTTCGGTTCCTCGTTCGCTTGCTTCTGCTGATAATCGCGCACCGCCGCTTTGATCGCGTCTTCAGCGAGAACCGAACAATGAATTTTTACCGGAGGGAGATTCAGTTCCTGTACGATGGCAGTGTTTTTGATTGCCAACGCATCATCCACCGAGCGTCCCTTGAGCCACTCAGTGGCAAGGCTCGAGCTCGCGATAGCCGAACCGCAGCCAAACGTCTTGAACTTCGCATCCTCGATTATCTGCGTTTCGGGGTTGATTCTGATCTGAAGTTTCATCACGTCGCCGCACTCGGGCGCACCGACAAGCCCCGTCCCCACGCTTGGGTCTTTCTTATCGAGGCTTCCAACGTTGCGCGGATTGTTGTAGTGATCAACAACTTTGTCTGAATATGCCATTGGTTCTCCGTTCTCTCGTGCTGATTTAGGTTTCTTCTATTCGCCCGCCCATTGAACCTTGCTCAGATCGACGCCTTCCTGGACCATCTCCCAAAGCGGTGAGAGCTCTCGCAATCTGTTTACTGCTTCGTTGACCCGTCCGATTGTGTAGTCGACTTCTTCTTCGGTGTTGAATCGCCCCAGCCCAAACCGAATCGAACTGTGCGCGAGCTCTTCGCCAACACCAAGCGCCTTCAACACGTAACTGGGCTCGAGACTCGCCGAAGTGCACGCCGAGCCTGACGACACGGCGATGTCGTTGATGCCCATCAGAAGTGATTCGCCTTCGACATATGCGAACGACATGTTGAGGTTGCCTGGGAGGCGCTCGGTTGAATGACCGTTTACGTAGACGTCCGGCAGCTCATCCATCAAACCCTTGCGCAACTTCTCTCGCAGTCCGAAGACTCGTTCGTTTTCGGCGGGCATTTCGTTCTTTGCCAGTTCGCACGCTTTTCCAAGCCCTACTATCCCGGTAACGTTCAGAGTTCCGCTTCGCATCCCGCGTTCGTGGCCGCCGCCATCCATCATCGGCACCAGCACTACGCGCGGGTTCTTGCGCCGAACGTACAAGCCGCCGACGCCCTTCGGTCCGTAAATCTTATGCGCTGAGAACGATGCGAGATCGACGTTCAACTCGCTCACGTTAAACGGTATTTTGCCGATTGCTTGAGTCGCGTCGGTGTGAAACAGTACGCCTTTCTCTTTACACACCTTGCCGATCGCGGCGATCGGTTGGATCACCCCGATCTCATTGTTGGCCATCATTATTGTGACCAGGATCGTCTTATCGGTGATCGCGTTTCGGATGTCATCGGGAGTGATCAATCCATCGCTTCCAACCGGCAGATAGGTAACCTTGAACCCGCGTTTTTCGAGCTTCTTACAACTGTCGAGCACCGCTTTGTGCTCTGTGACCGCGGTTATGATGTGGTCGCCACGCTCGTAGTACATGTCGGCGACGCCCTTTATCGCGAGGTTGTCAGACTCGGTCGCGCCGCTGGTAAAGACGATCTCCTTCGCGGAAGAGCCAATCAGATCGGCTACTTGTTTCCTCGCGTTCTCGATTGCTTCTTCCGCTTCCCATCCAAACTGATGATTGCGGCTCGCGGCGTTTCCGAATACCTCGGTGAAGTAAGGACGCATCGCTTCGAATACCCGTGGATCACAGGGCGTCGTCGCGTGGTAGTCCATATAAATCGGGAGCTTCAATGACATTCTATTCTCCTCGTAACAGGTAGCGTAGACTGTCCAGTCTGCGCACTACTCAACAAACCCCAACAGGCGTGCGCAGACTGGACAGTCTGCGCTACCTTCTTTAAGCAACCTCAGCTGTTTCCGGTTCTGGGTGCTCGGCGGTTATTCCTCGATCTGCCAGGATTCGCTTCGATTTAACTCTTAGACCGTAGACGATCTCCGGCTTAGCTTTGTTGGACAGATCGGCGACGGTAATCGAATCCAAAAAGTTGTCTACGTGCTCGGCCAGCTGTTTCCAGATCGCGCCGCTGACGCAACTACTGGATATCCTGCAGTCGTCAACGGATTCGGCCTTGCTGAAACAGGAATTCGTGTAGATCGGAGATTCGATAAGTCTCACGATTTCGCCTATGGTGATTTCGGAAGGATCCCGAGCCAGAACGTATCCGCCGTGCGACCCGCGCACGCTCCTGACTATGTTTCCCTTGCGCAGTTGCTGAAACAGTTGCTCGAGGAACAGGAGCGATATTCCTTCTCGCTGCGATATCGCTGCGAGGGGCACCGGTGAGCCTTCAGAATGCTGAGCGATGTCGAGGACCGCGCGCACCGAATATTTTCCTTTTGAAGAAACCTGCATATCTAAAACCACCACCAGCCACTCAAACCTGCGAAAGCCGATTGAGACTTTAGGATACCCGACTAATTAAGTCAAGTTGGATTGTTGACTGTTTCACTCATGTAAGCGCTTTCCGCACTAACTCGCAAAATGATAAGCCTTACAGCCGGAACCCGTACTTCTCTCAATCTTGACGGCTAAGTATAGATTGCCTAGTATGGGAACGGGCGTTTTAAACGGAGAAGGCTAACGGGCACGTACGGAGACAAAGAATGAGTACTAAAACGGACACCCTCGAAACGCTGGTAAACCGCGAATACAAGTGGGGGTTTGTGACCGATATCGAGGCCGATGACGTTCCAAGCGGGCTTAACGAAGACACGATCCGGCTGATATCGGCAAAGAAGAGTGAGCCGGAGTTCATGCTTGAATGGCGCCTTAACGCATATCGGCATTGGTTGACGCTCGAGCAATCGGAAGCGGAACCGACCTGGGCCAACGTTCATTATCCTCCCATCGACTACCAGTCTATCGTGTACTACTCGGCGCCGAAGGCAAAGAAGGACGGTCCGAAGAGTCTGGACGAGGTCGATCCTGAACTGCTGCGAACCTACGAGAAGCTCGGTATCCCGCTTCTGGAACGTGAAATCCTGAGCGGAGTCGCGGTCGATGCTGTGTTTGATAGCGTATCAGTCGCGACCACCTTTAGAGAGAAACTCGGGGAGCTCGGGATAATCTTCTGCTCGTTTTCCGAGGCAGTACGAGAGCATCCCGATCTGATCAAGAAGTATCTCGGATCGGTGGTGCCGTACACCGACAACTTTTTTGCGGCCCTGAATTCGGCGGTCTTCACTGATGGTTCGTTCTGTTACATACCCAAGGGCGTTCGCTGTCCGATGGAGCTGTCTACGTACTTCCGCATCAACGCCAAGAACACCGGCCAGTTCGAGCGAACCTTGATCATCGCCGACGAAGGGAGCCATGTAAGCTACCTCGAAGGATGCACCGCCCCAATGCGTGACGAGAATCAACTGCACGCCGCGGTGGTTGAGTTGATTGCGCACGACGATGCGACGATCAAGTACTCGACGGTACAGAACTGGTATCCGGGCGATAAGGAAGGAAAGGGCGGCATCTATAACTTCGTGACCAAGCGAGGCAAGTGTCTTGGCAAGAATTCAAAAATCTCGTGGACGCAGGTTGAGACCGGGTCGGCGATAACCTGGAAGTACCCGAGTTGCATCCTGCAGGGAGACAATTCGATCGGTGAGTTTTACTCAGTCGCGCTGACAAACAACTATCAGCAGGCTGACACCGGGACCAAGATGATTCACATAGGCAAGAACACTCGAAGCACGATCGTGTCAAAAGGAATCTCAGCCGGGCACGGACAGAACAGCTATCGGGGGATGGTAAAGATTCTCAAATCTGCAACCGGCGCGCGTAACTATTCCCAATGTGATTCTTTGCTACTAGGCGATAAGTGCGGCGCGCATACCTTTCCCTATCTCGAGGTCAAGAACTCCACGGCGCAGGTCGAGCACGAGGCGACCACTTCAAAGATAGGCGAAGATCAGATCTTCTACTTCCGCCAGCGAGGGCTGTCGAGCGAAGATGCCGTCAGCATGATCGTAAACGGTTTCTGCAAACAGGTCTTCCGGGAACTGCCGATGGAATTTGCGGTGGAAGCTCAGAAACTACTCGGCGTCAGTCTTGAAGGAAGCGTTGGGTGATTTCCGATTGCCCGATTGGCGATTGTCGTGTGTCGAGAGCACATCGGTGAGTTGCAAATCGGCAATCGCCAATCTGTTGGGGGGATAATGCTCGAAATAAAGAATCTACACGCAAGCGTTGAAGGCAACCAAATCCTGAGAGGCATCGATCTGACGGTGAATGCCGGTGAGGTGCACGCGATTATGGGCCCTAACGGATCCGGCAAAAGCACTCTTGCTCATATTCTCGCCGGCCGTGAGGGCTATCTGGTAACTCAGGGCCAGGTGCTCTATGAGGGCAAGGATCTGCTCGCGATGCTTCCCGAAGAACGCGCCCGCGAAGGCGTGTTTCTGGCCTTTCAATACCCGGTTGAGATTGCCGGCGTGAGCAACACCTATTTCCTCAGAGCCGCGCTCAACGCAATTCGGAAACACCGCGGCCTCGACGAGCTTGATGCGATGGACTTTCTTAAGGTAGTGCGCGAGAAGATGAAGCTGCTGGATATGGACGAGACGTTAATGAATCGTCCGGTGAACGAAGGTTTTTCGGGCGGCGAGAAAAAGCGCAACGAGATATTTCAGATGGCAGTGCTCGAACCAAAACTTGCCATACTCGACGAGACGGACTCCGGTCTTGATATCGATGCGCTCCGAACAGTGTCGGACGGCATCAACAGGCTGCGCAGCCCCGAGCGCGCGATCGTCCTTGTTACACACTATCAGCGGCTGCTGAGCTACGTCGTTCCGGATTTTGTGCACGTATTGGCGGACGGCCGTATTGTCAGGTCAGGAGGAAAGGACCTGGCGCAGGAACTAGAACAAAAGGGTTATGCCTGGCTCGAGGAGAGCGCCGATTCGTTGAAGTCAGGAGTATCAGTACCATGACCGCAGTCAAGGAAACGCGAGAGCTCTTTCTCTCACACTTTGCCCGGCTGGACGAAAAACCGGGGCGAAGTGAAGACTCCTGGCTTCGCGAGATACGAAGAGATGCGATCGGGCGGTTTGCGGCGCTTGGCTTTCCAACTACCAGACTTGAAGACTGGAAATATACGAGCGTGGCGCCCATCGCAAGGATTCCGTTTCAAGCCGCCGAGTTCAGATGGGACGGGTTGACCGAGGAGCGTCTGGCAGAACTGCCTCTCGCTCATTCCGCGTTTAGCGAATGCTGTTGCAGGATCGTGTTTCTCAACGGTCACTACAGCCCTCAATTGTCCTCATCCGATCTTCCCAGGGGCTTAAGAGTGGGGAGTATCGCCTCAGCAATTAAGCAAGATCCGTCGAGGGTGAAGGAACACCTCGCGAGGCATGCCGAATATCAGCAGCAAGCGTTCGTCGCTCTCAACACAGCGTTTTTGGAAGACGGCGCATTCATCGAAATCCCGAGCGGAGTAACGTTGGACGCGGCGATTTACGTCCTGTTTGTTTCGACTTCGGACGAGCCGATCGCCTCACACCCGCGCAGCTTGATCATCGCCGGGAACAATAGCCACGCGGCCGTCGTCGAGGAACACATCGGGTTGGCTGAGGGAATTTATCTTACCAACGCTGTCACTGAAATAGTCGCCGGGGAAAACAGCGTAATCGAGCACTATAAACTCCAGGCTGAAAACGAAGACGCGTTTCATATATCCACTGTAATGGCGAGCCAGTCGCGGGGAAGCGTCTTCACGTCTCACTCCGTATCGTTTGGAGGTGCGTTGGTTCGTAACGACGTTAATGTTGCGCTCAACGGTGAAGGGGCGGAAACAACGCTCAACGGGCTTTACGTATCGGACAATCATCAGCACGTCGACAATCACACGGTAATCGACCATAGAATGCCTCACTGCAATAGCCGAGAGCTTTACAAGGGCATCCTGGATGATCAGTCGTCAGCGGTGTTCAACGGCAGCATTATCGTGCGCAAAGATGCGCAGAAGACAGATGCTCGACAGAGCAACAAGAACCTGCTCTTATCGGAGGGCGCGACGATAAACAGCAAGCCTCAACTCGAAATCAATGCCGACGACGTAAAATGCGCTCACGGTACTACCATAGGGCATCTGGATGAAGACTCGATCTATTATCTGCGGTCGCGAGGAATCGGTTTAACCGAGGCGAGAACGGTTCTCACATATGGATTTGCCAATGACGTGCTCAACCGGATGAAAGTTGATGCTGTTCGTGTGCGACTCGAGTGTGCTCTACTGGCGCGTCTGTCAGGCGGACACGCTCAAGTCCAGGCGGAGGAACAATGAAAGACTAAGTCTGGTTCGGGCTTAAATGAACCCGGTAACACGAACTCACTCATCAGGAGGAATCATGAAGTCGCCAGGCATATTGGCATCAGAGCAACCGACGAGGCGCCTCTCGCTCGATCCCGAAACTGTCCGCGGGGACTTTCCGATACTGAAGCAGACCGTGTACGGAAAGCCACTCGTTTACCTGGACAATGCGGCGACAAGCCAAAAACCCCAGGCAGTAATAGATGCGATGGCGAACTACTACTCGATGGACAATTCGAATATCCATCGCGGGGTTCATCTTCTTAGCGAGCGCGCCACCAAAGCGTACGAAGAGACACGTGAGAAAGTCCGGCGTTTTATCAACGCCGCCGAGACAAAAGAAATCATCTTCACTCGCGGGACCACTGAAGCCATTAACCTTGTAGCAAACAGCTACGGCCGCGCCAACGTAAAAACGGGAGATGAAGTTCTGATCAGCGCGATGGAACATCACTCGAACATCGTGCCGTGGCAGATTCTTTGCGACGAGAAAGGCGCGCGCCTTCGGGTTGCCCCGATCAACGATGACGGAGAGCTTATCCTCGAGGAGTTCGAGAAGCTCGTGAGCGAGAAGACAAAGCTCGTTTCGGTGGTGCATGTCTCCAACGCGCTGGGCACCATCAACCCGATTCGCGCGATCGTAGAGATCGCTCACCGCCACGGTGCTCGCGTGTTGATCGACGGTGCGCAAGCCGCGCCCCACGTAAAACTGGATGTGCAGGAGCTCGACTGCGACTTCTATGCGTTCTCCGGTCATAAAGTCTACGGACCGACCGGAATTGGAGTGCTCTACGGCAAGGCGGACTTGCTTGATGCGATGCCGCCGTATCAAGGCGGGGGCGATATGATCGCTTCAGTCACGTTTGAGAAGACGACTTACAACACGCTGCCATATAAGTTTGAAGCAGGCACGCCGAATATCGCAGGGACGATCGGGCTCGGTGCTGCGATCGATTATGTGGACCAGGTTGGAATCGAGAGAATCGCCAGGCACGAACACGAGCTGTTGGAGTATGGGACCCAGGCGCTATCCGGGATCGCAGGGCTGCGATTAATCGGGACCGCGAACGACAAAGCCGGCGTGCTCTCGTTCGTGCTCGATAGCGTACACCCGCATGATGTGGGCACCATTCTCGATCGCGAAGGGATTGCCATTCGGACCGGTCATCACTGTGCGATGCCGTTGATGGCTCGTTTCGGAATACCTGCGACGGCGCGCGCATCGCTGGCGTTCTACAACACCAGGGATGAGATCGACAAGTTGGTCGAGGGAATTCACAAGGTCAAGGAGGTCTTTGGCTGATGACCGAACTCCAGGATCTCTATCAGGAGTTGATTCTCGATCACGGGAGACGGCCGAGAAACTTCAGGGCCCTCAATGACGCCACCCGAAGCACGGAGGGCTACAACCCGCTCTGCGGTGACAAGGTGAAGATTTACGTCAAGATGGACGGCGATGTTGTCAGAGACATAAGTTTCGAAGGAACCGGCTGCGCGATCTCGACCGCATCGGCGTCGATCATGACCGAAACCTTGAAAGGGAAGACGCGTGCCGATGCTGAAGAACTCTTTCAGACATTCCACGATTTGGTGACGGGCCAGAAAGCAAAGGTCGACGCGCCGGAGTTGGGAAAGTTGGAAGTATTTTCAGGCGTTAGCGAGTTCCCGATTCGCGTTAAGTGCGCGACGTTGTCGTGGCATACGCTACGCGCGGCGCTGAATGGTCAGGGCGACGTCGTTTCGACTGAGTAGTGCATTGGTTTCTGGTTTGTGGTTTATGGTTTCTAGTTGAAGAGGATTTGAGATGAGCGAGCAACAAGTTAGGGAAGTGGAAGTAGGCGAGCAAGAGGTTCGCGAGGAAGAGGTTAAGGAGCAAGAGGTCCAAGAACTGGAAGCCACCGCGCAAGATGGGGGCACCATCGAAGCGGCCGCTGGTCTTGAAGGACCTATCATCGCGGCGTTACACACCTGCTTTGACCCCGAGATACCCGTGGATATCTACGAACTCGGATTGATCTACGGGATAGATATTCAGCCTTCAGGCGACGTGAATATCAAAATGACACTCACGTCGCCGGGTTGCCCTGTA
>DASRIZ010000098.1:0-14373 GCA_035649735.1 Blastocatellia bacterium
GTCTGCGCCCTGTGGATTGCTTGGCTCCGAACCCTGGGCCCGCCTGGTTCTATCGCGCCTTAGACGCTGGGGGCGACCAGTGTTCGCTAGGTTGCTGATGAGTCGGTCTTCATGCGCAGACTGGACAGTCTACGCTACCTACACTATCGAGTTCCTGCCAGCGTCTTACTCCGTCGCACTTCATCGGTGATGAAGTGGCCACGCACCAGATCGACTCCAACCGTCCAACCATGCGGCGGCCGCAATGTTAGAGCAGGATTCGAAGTCGCTTCCAACCAGATCTGACGGTTGCCAGTGAGAATCAAAACCGCTTTGTCGCTTGTCCAAAAGGCAGTCTGGTGAAGTGCTTCAACCCTACCCGCGAGTTGACTCAGAGCTTGATCCAGCCCGTCGTTTCGTGGCAACGATGATTGAGAAACGGAGTCATCTGCCAGCGTGTTGACTCCAAGCGTCCGATCGCTTCGTTCCACGACCGCAGTTGCTAACTGTTCGAAAAGCTCGCTCGATCCCTTTCCGATTAGGTCGGCGAATTCCGCAAGATAAGCCGCCAGGCTGAGTTCGTGCTCTGCCTCGATATAAAGCACCGACGAGCTTGTCCCCTCGTGAATCCCTCTGAGCCGCACCTCGGCGTTTGTCGGATGGCTCATTTGAAACGCGCATAAATGAGCCAGTATCACCGCCCATACGTCGTCGCCGACGCGGCCTTCAACCAACAACTGCGCGACGGGTTTGCCGATGATACCGACAAATACCTCCTCCAGCGACGCGCGGTCCTCAATGCCGTCGATCGACATGTCCACCCATTCCGCCCACGCATCAGCCAGCTTTACACCTGTGAATCTCAAGTCGCGCAGTTTGGCGCCGGTCAGGTTGCACCCGGTCAGATCCGCTCCAGTCAGATCCGCCCCTCGCATATCGCAGCCTTTTAGACTGCTTCCCGAGAGATTTGCGCCCATCAGATTTGCGCTTAGCAAGGAACAACCGTCGAGCCGTACGCCCGACAAATCGCTGTAGGAAAGATCTGCATTTTCAAGCAGCGCTCCCGCGAGATTGCTCCCCGCCATCTGAGCCATTCGAATAAAGGCGCCCGTCAGATTGGCGCGGCTCAAGTCGGTTTCGTTGAGGAAGGTGCCGACCAGGTAGGCTCCTTCGAGTTGAGCCCCTTGAAGATTTGCGCCGGTCAAATCCGAGCCGCTCAGGTCAGCGCGACTGAGGTCGGCGCCTTTCAATGACGCGCCGATCATGCTCGACTCGACCATGTTGGCGCCCGTGAGTGAAGTCTCGTTCAGCACCGCGCCGCTAAGAAAACAACCCGTCAGCCTCGCCTCTCTGAGGTTCGCGCGGTTCAGGTCGGCCATTCTGAGATTGGCTTCGGCAAGATCGACGTGTGAGAGATCCATGGCGGACAGATCGGTCCGCACGAGGTTGGCCCCTCTCAACCCCTCACCGCGCGCAACCCGATCTAATATGTCGCCTCTTGATAACTGCGGCATCGTTTGTTCTTACTGAAGAAGGCGTGCAAAGGGGCCGTCGGATAGCAGAACCGTAAGGGGGTTTAAGGGAGCGCGTGATACGAAACTAACCTCGGGACTCGACTCACCGCGCTATGGTATCCGGGATGGGCAGGCCAGTAAATACTAATCGTCCGACAAACTTCAGTTTGTCGAGTCTGAATCCGCTGTTACTGCAACTGCTACACCTGGCTCTAACAACCAGGCGCACGACTGATCCCCGTCTTTAGCCGCGCCATCTCCTGAATCTCCTCGGCCAGTTCCAGCGTGCGTTGAGCCGCCTGACGGGCCACCTGCTGTTCGTTGTCTGTTGTCGCGTACAACTCAAGCAGTCGCCGGCCAAGTTCGTGATGGTGCTTCTCGTCAGGTTGAATGACCTCGCGATATAGCGCCGCGGTCTCCACATCGCCAACCGCTTCGCAGAAATCGATAAAGCATTCGTTTCGCACCAGAGCAATGCCTTCGCGGGTGAACTGGCCCGCGGCTACGCGTGCGGCGGTGCTTTGAAGAGCGCGCAGATACTCAAACAGCGGCGAGTATCCGTTTTCCCGCGGATCGATCTTATCTGCATCGACCCCAAGCGTCTTTAGCCGATCGACTATCAGCCGATAATGCCTGGCCTCATCGCCGGTCTGGCGCGCGAAGGCAAGCTTTACGTCGAGCTCAGACGTTGTGCTCATCCAGATCGCGGCCAGTTCGCTCGCCTCGAGCTCATTCTTTAGCGCGACTCGCAAGAGCCGTTCAACGCTTAGATCCGGCATCGGTTCTCCAGCGGCGCTGAGCTTCCCGAGCCGGTCAAGCGCCACTCGATTCTCTTCTGCGAGCGAAGCAGTGAACTCTTCGCCGGTCAGCGCTGGTGCTATTTGACCCTGTGACATTGGACTTTCCTTTCGTCAAACGACTTTCCGATCAGCCGTAGCCTGATTGAGTGTCGAGCCAATGGTATTAGCTTCCGATACAGTTCACAAGCTATCGGCTCGCGACGGCCGATTGACCAACTGCGCGCGGGTGCCATAAGATTGCGGCCTCGAAATCCAACCGGGGGTACCACAATGACCGACGCTGGCCTCGCCGGCATTCAATCTAAAGCAATCCAGCCGGGTACAGAAAAAACCGGCGAGTACCACGCTCTTTTGCTCGGGCAAACCGTTTGTACCGTCAAAGACGAGAAGGGCCAGAACTGTCAGGGTCATGTAAAGCAATGGCAGACCGCCCCGCCTGAAGTCATCAAAAAGGCAGCAAGCGGCAATACGATTCACAGATGCCAGCGTTGCTTCACAATTTACGAAGGCCCGCCTCAGGAGTATCTACATCCGAACGCAAAGAAGGATAAGAAGCGTAAAAAGGTCTAAGCCGCTCGAAGGGAAAGCAATCATGAAGACAAAGAGGCTTGCCGTGATGAATAGATTAGTCTGGGCCGCTGTCGCGACGACCGCTATCTGCTTGTGTGCTATTGGTCAGCACAAGCCGGCCGTCAAGTCCGACAGTCTCAAGAAGGAAGCGAAGGCGCCAATGTTAAAACACGAATACGCAGATGTGAATGGAGTCCGCCTGCATTACGTGACCGCAGGTAAGGGCAAACTGATCATGTTTGTTCACGGGTTTCCGGAGTTCTGGTACGAATGGAAAAACCAGCTCGAGGACTTTGGTCAAGACTACCAGGCGGTGGCGCCGGATATGCGAGGCTACAATCTTTCGTCGAAGCCCAAGGAAGTCGACCAGTATCAGGTCAAGTACATGGTGGAAGACCTGCGCGCGCTCGCAGAAAAACTTGGTCACAAGAAATTTGTTCTGGTAGCTCACGATTGGGGCGGCGCAATCGCCTGGGCCTTTGCAATAGCTCATCCGGACTACCTGGAGAAACTTGTCATCATCAACGCGCCGCACCCGGGCGTATTCCAGCGGGAGCTGCGCGACAACCCGGCCCAGCAAACGGCGAGCTCGTACATGCTGATGTTCCGCAGCGAACAGGCAGAGAAGACTCTTTCTGATAACAACTACGCCGTACTAGTGCGGATCGTGCTCGGCGAGGGACTAAAGAACGGCGTGTTCACCGAAAAGGATAAAGAAGCGTACATAGAAGCCTGGTCGCAGCCGGGAGCTTTGACCGGCGGTTTGAATTACTATCGAGCCGCACGCATAGGCCCGCCTGCTCCAGGCGACGCGAACGCCGCGAATTTTGCGGCTGGCATGCCGTCGCTCAACGTGAACGTCCCGACGCTTGTGATATGGGGTGAGAAGGATACGGCCCTGCTGACAGGCAACCTTGACGGACTCGATAAGTACGTTCCGAACCTGACGATCAAGCGGATACCCGACGGAACCCATTGGGTAATCCACGAAAAACCGGCCCTTGTTAGCGGATACATCCGCGAGTTCATCAAGGGCAAATAAGCGCGTACCACAGACTTTAGTCTGTGATTGTACGCCGCGGCAGGTTGCCCTACGTGAAGAAGTCTTCAGCCTCCCCGCAGCACGAGCAACGTCGCAACGGCCGCCGGTTGTTGCGGCGATTGCTTGGGATCCGCAATCAGTTTCCTGAACGCCGCGATCAAATAGATGACCAGCTACGCGACGAATTTCAACGCAATGTCGCGGTGCTGGTACTCGATATGGTCGGATTCTCGCGTCTGACCGTTGAGCACGGGATCATTCATTACCTGGCAATGATCCATCAGATGAATGAGGCGGCGAGACCGGCGGTCACCGGTAACGGCGGTGTGGTGATCAAACAGGAAGCCGATAACCTGTACGCAATCTTTGACGATCCGGCGCTCGCGCTTGAATCCGCGCTCGACATCTTTCGCGCTTTTGATGCAGTAAATAGCGTAGTACCTCCAGGACGAGACATATTCGGAAGCATCGGAATTGGCTACGGCGCGACCCTGGTGATAGACGAGCGAGACATGTACGGCTGCGAAGTAAACATCGCCTGCAAACTCGGCGAAGACCTCGCGGGCAAGGGCGAAATACTGCTGACCCGGCTGGCTTATGAGGCGCTGCCGCCGGATCGCTATGTCTGCTCTCCGGCAGCTTTTTCAATCAGCGAGATGACTTTTGATTATTATCGCTACGAGAGATCGCTTCTGCTCAAGGACGGCGCAGCGTCTTAAGGCCCACCCGCCGCAGCAACTCTTCGTATCTCGGATCTGAGCGAATCTGGTCAAACATCGGCTCAATCTCGAGATAGGCCAGGTAGCCGTATCTTTCATCTCGAGCCTTTTCAAGCAACTCAAACGTCGTGTCGATGTCGCCGAGACCCAGATAGATCCGCGCAATCAGATATGACGGAACGTACCTTGACGCGGCGGAACTACGGAGTTGACCAAGTACGTCCTGCGCTTTGACCGTTTCTCCGACAACGGCGTAAAAGTGGCCGCGAGCGGACAATAACTCGACGTCATCACCCGATAACGATAGTGCCTTTTGAAACGCGGCGTCTGCCTCACTATACCGCTGGGTTTGCTCAAAAGTTTGCGCCAGCCTGCGATACGTAAGCGGGAAACCCTCATCCAGCTCGATCGTCTTTTGATACTGCTCTATAGCCTCGTCGAAGCGGCGGGCCAGGTACAGCAGCCAGCCCAGGTTTGTGTTTATCGGCAGCGAAAGCGGATCGAGTTCCAGTGCCCTGCTTGTGTGTGCGAAAGCCTCATCGAATCGCCCAAACGCCGCAAGCAATACCGCGTAGAAATTGTGCGCGTATGCGTAACCGGGGTTGAGTTTTATCGCTTGTTTGAAGCCTCGCTCGGCCTCGGCCCATTCCCAGTCATATCCGAATTTAACAAAAGCCATCGACGTGTGGGCCTCAGCCAGCTTGCGGTCGATTTCAAGCGCGCGGCTCGCCGCAGCCTTGGCCTTTGGGAACGCATCGTGAGGCGCAAGCGCGCTATAGGTAACAAGGATGTTGTAAGAATCGGCAAGTCCGGCGTACGCCAGAGCATATTCGGGATCGCTGTCGATCGCTTGCTGAAAGTATTCTATGCCCTTCTTGAGTCCGTCGGGCGTTCGCTTGTTCCAGTAAAACCGGCCCTTGAGATAAAGCTGATAGGCTTCGGTGTTTTCTGTAAAACGCTTGGCTAGCTGCTTTCTTTCGGCGCCGCTCAATTTCAGTCGCAGCTTATCGGAGATCTCTCTCGATATCTCGTCTTCAACGGTGAAGATGTCCGAGAGCTTACGGTTGTATTGTTCGCCCCATAGATGTGATCCGTCTTCGGCGTCGACCAGTTCAGTCTTGATTATCAGAACGTCTCCGCGTTGAAGCACTCGACCGGTCAGCACTGCGCGTACGCCCAGCTGCTGGCCGATGATCTGGGGATCGATTTCTTTGCCTTTGTAACGGAAGACCGTGCTGCGCGCCATTACACGCAGCTTGGGGAGTTGCGAAAGGTTGTTAATGATACTTTCGGTAATTCCGTCCGATAAATACTCGGTGTCGGGATCTTCGCCGGCGTTGATAAGCGGCAAGATAGCGAGCGAGTCAATGACCTTGCGGGCACGCACCCGGCGCGACGTCTGCTGCTTGCGAGAAGTGGTTGAATCGGCACCCGCGCTTGAGGCGCTGTCACGGCGCAAATTTCGAAGGTCGACCGCAAGGTCGCGGGCGGAGTGGTATCGCCTTTCGCGATCCTTTTCCATGCACTTGCGGACGATGCGTTCCAACTCCGGTGGGACGTCATAGTTGAAGCGGGCGATCGCGATAGGTTCCTTGTGGACAATGCAGTCGACAATTTCAGTTGCGCTTGCGCCCTCGAAAGGCAGCCGTCCGGTCAGCATCTCGTAGATCACCACGCCTTGCGAAAAGAGATCCGTGCGCTGGTCGAGGTCACGCCCCAATGCCTGCTCGGGTGACATGTACGACACGGTGCCCAGCACTACACCGACGGCCGTCTGGCCTCCGATGGCAACGGTCGGATCGGTGCTGTCCAGCAAATCGCCGCCCTGGATCATTTTTGCCAGCCCGAAATCGAGCATCTTCACCAGTCCGCGCTCGGTGACGATCAGGTTCGAGCTTTTGACATCTCGATGAATGATCCCCACAGCGTGAGCCTCATCAAGCGCATCGGCGATTTGAACACCGATATCGATAACATCAGCAGTCGGGAGCGTTCGACGGTCTATGCGTTGCGAAAGCACCTCGCCTTCTACGTATTCCATTGCGATGAACATCGCGCCATCGTGTTCACCGATGTCATAAATCGCGGCGATGTTTGGCGACCGCAGGGCCGAGGCGGCGCGGGCCTCCTTTAGAAACCGGGTGCGACGCTCTTCGTCGTATTGATAGGAAGCCGGCAAAAACTTGAGTGCGACCAGCCGCCCGAGTCGAGTGTCTTCCGCCAGATACACTTCACCCATACCGCCGGCGCCGAGCTTTTCCTGAACACGGTAATGGGAGACTCTTTCTAAATGCACTTGTAGTGTTGTCCAGTCGTTGGTCGTTTTCCGACATTCAGTTTGTCGGACGATTAATGAGAGATTACGCGTTCCTTGCGATTTTTAGTTTTCCGGGTCACCCTCCTTCTCCTTGGCAAAGAACTCTTTTTTCTCCTCTATTACCCTTCGTTCAAATCTGCTGATGACGTAAACGGTTGCGATAATGATAACGCCGACCAGCAGCACAATCTGAATACGTTTGAGGTCCCCAACCAATTTTTCAATGCCGGTAGCAAACGTAAAGCCCAGACCGGCGAGAACGCCAACCCAGACGGCACAGCTTGCAAGTGTCAAAAGCGCGAATCTCAAGAATCCGAAGTGAGCAAGCCCGAAGAACATCGCGCTGGTGGTTCGGAGACCATAAACGTATTTCACAATAAACACCGACAACACTCCGAACCTGCGCATCAGCTTTTCAACTCGAGGCCTCGCGCGAATAAAGAACTGCCAGGTTCGCGCTCGTCCACGAAACCGCGCGCCGATCATGTAGCTCAGAGAGTCGCCCACGAATCCGCCTGCGGTGCCTACCACAAAGGCTTCTTCAAATGTAAACAGGCCAGCTCGAGCCAGAACGCCGGCGAAAAGCAGGGTTAGATCGCCCTCGATCATCGTCCCGAAGAACACTGCCCACAACCCGTATCTTTGCAGTAACTCGTACATTCGTTCGCTTTTGGTTCAGTTGCCCGACAAACTGCGCTTTGTCGACACGGGCCGGCTGCAAACGACAAACTGAAGTTTGTCGGGCGATCAAACTGCCCGTTCTGGTTGTCAGATGAACCCAGGTGACCACAGAACCGGAAACTATGGAACGGGTTAAGTCGGAGGATTCTAGCGCACTTTGCTAAAATTGACATCCCTTTCAAGCCTTTGCTATCCTCAGAAACTAAAGCTTGATAGCTTGTCCGCGGAGGCGCGGGTACCCCTCTATGACAACGAACGGACCAGTCTTTATCGGCATCGACCTCGGAGGAACCACCCTCAAGGGCGCGTTGATCAGCAACACCGG
This sequence comes from Blastocatellia bacterium, assembly GCA_035649735.1. Taxonomy (GTDB): domain Bacteria; phylum Acidobacteriota; class Blastocatellia; order UBA7656; family UBA7656; genus Onstottus_A. The sequence goes on from DASRIZ010000098.1 coordinate 7,948, forward strand.
CGAGATCATTCAGGAAACAAAATTCGAAGAAGTCCAGCGCCCGGAAGACCTTTTTAGCCAGATAGTCGAGACCACGCTCAGCCTCCGAGATCACAACAAGGCCGGCGGCTCGGTGGCCGGTATCGGAGTCGGCATCCCCGGACTGGTAAATCGCAAGACCAACCGGATCGAGGTCATGCCAAACCAGCCCGCGCTATCTCAAATCGACATAACCACGGAGCTTTCGCGCGAAACAGGCCTCCCGGTGATCCTCGACAATGATGCGAACACAGCGGCTTACGGTGAGCTTCACGTTGGAGCCGCTCGAGACCGGCGCGAGGTCTTTTTTGTGACGCTCGGTCAGGGGATCGGCGCAGGTTTAGTTATCAACGGGCAGATCTATCGTGGCGCCGCGGGCTTCGCCGGTGAGTTCGGGCACATGACCATCGATCCGGAAGGCATTGAATGCGTCTGCGGCAACATCGGGTGTCTGGAGACGATTGCCTCCGGGCCTAACATCGTGCGCCGGACAAGAGAAAGGCTCTATCGTGACCGGACGTCATCTTTGTCGCGGCTGGCGATCCCGCGCGACCGTGAGTTCACCGCCGAGGACATCGCCCACGCCGGCCGTGAAGGCGACGAGATGGCTCAGGTGATGATGGAGCGGACAGGCATGTTCCTGGGCATCGCTTTGGCGGCAGTCATCAACCTTTTGAACGTCGAGATGGTGGTGATGGGAGGAGGAGTGATGGACGCCGGTGACTTGATACTCAAGCCCACGATCAAGGAAACCCGCCGCCGAGCCTTCCCGCCTTCATTCAACAGCTGCGAGATCGTGATTGCCAAGCTGGGCGCTACGGCTGGAATTATCGGCGCGGCGTTGATGGCGAGGGATCAAGCGGGTTGATGTCATGCGGGCATCTCGTAATTCCAGTTCTTCGACACTAAAGGCGATTGCTTCAAACTGCGTTGGCGGTAACCGCGTAGCGGTGTCCTCTCGGTAGCTTGCGTGGAGTGAGCGACACCCTGGGCCGCGTAGCGGTTACCTCTGGGCGTCAAAATCGATTTCTAGTCAAAACAGGTAACCGCTACGCGGCCCAGGGGTGTCGCCCACTCCACGCAAGCTATCGAGAGGACACCGCTACGCGGTTATCCTTTGTTGTCTTGCTGAAATTGGCGAGCGAAATGTCCAAACTCCAGTCCACCAACTGCGTTGGTGGGATTTGGTAGAAAACTTCCAAACTCCAGACCCAGAGTTACAGGACGGTGTCGCTTTGGCTCCTTCCGCGCATCTGCTGTTATACTTACCGCTTAAGTTTTTACCTTCTCACAACATATAGAATCCAAAGAGTGAGACGGCCGACCTGAGGCAACAAGGACTAATGGTAGATCTTCAACACATCAGAAATTTCTCGATCATCGCTCATATCGATCACGGCAAGAGTACGCTTGCGGACCGGCTGCTTGAAGTCACCGGGGCGCTCTCGCACCGCGAAATGTCCGAACAAGTCCTCGATGCCATGGATCTCGAACGCGAACGTGGCATCACCATCAAAGCCCACGCGGTGAGGCTCGACTACAAATCGCGCGACGGTCAGCAATACGTGCTCAACTTGATCGATACGCCGGGTCACGTTGATTTTTCTTATGAGGTGTCGCGTTCACTCTCGGCGTGCGAAGGCGCCCTGCTGGTCGTCGACGCGTCACAGGGCGTAGAAGCCCAGACGCTTGCGAATACCTACCTGGCGCTCGATCACAACCTGCATTTGATACCGGTGATAAACAAGATCGATCTGCCGGGCGCGGAACCCGATCGCGTGCGCGAAGAGATCGAGCAAACGATTGGTCTTGATACGCACAACGCGCTGTTGATCTCGGCCAAAATGGGAACGGGAATCGACGAAGTTCTCGAGGCTGTTGTCCGCGAGATCCCGCCTCCCGCCGGTAACAAATCCGAGCCGTTAAAAGCGCTTATCTTCGATTCGTGGTTCGACAGCTATCGCGGGGTGGTCGTGTTGATGCGGGTGATCGACGGAGTCATCCGTCCAGGAATGCGAGTTCGATTGATGGACGCGGAGAAAGAATACGAGGTCGATGCGCTCGGAGTGCTCACACCGAAGCCGCGTGTGATCGACGAGCTGGGCGCGGGCGAAGTAGGATTCTTCACCGCTCAGATCAAGACCGTCAGCGATGTTGAGATTGGCGACACGGTAACCGAAGCCGCGCGCCAGACGCTAACTCCTTTCCCGGGTTTCAAACGTATCAAGCCGATGGTGTTCGCCGGTCTGTATCCAATTGAGTCGAACAAATACGAAGAACTGCGCGACGCGTTGGACAAGCTGCGGTTGAACGACTCATCGTTCTTTTACGAACCTGAGGCATCTGCCGCGCTCGGGTTCGGATATCGCTGCGGGTTCCTGGGGCTGTTGCACATGGAGATAGTCCAAGAGCGGCTGGAGCGCGAGTTCGATCTCGAGCTGATCACCACCGCGCCGACCGTGCGTTATCGAGTGACGACAACGTCCGGCGATGTGACTGAGATCGACAGTCCGGCGAAGCTCCCCGACCCCGGCAAAATCGAGATGATCGAGGAGCCGATCATCCGCGCGATGATAATGAGCCACGATGACTACGTCGGCCCGCTGTTCGCGCTACTCGAAGAGAAGCGCGGCACTCAACTTGGCTTCGAGTATTTGACTCCAAAGCGAGTGTTGCTCACATACGAATTGCCGCTTGCCGAGATAATGCTCGACTTCTACGATCGCCTGAAGTCGCTCTCTCGCGGTTACGCATCATTCGACTATGAGTTGACCGGCTATCGCAAAGGTGATCTGGTCAAGCTCGACATGCTGGTCGCCGAAGAGCCGGTCGATGCGCTATCGCTGATCGTCCACCGCGAGTTCGCATACACGCGCGGACGCTCGCTGGTGGAGAAGATGCGCAAGCTTATTCCCCGACAGCTATTCGAAGTTCCGATTCAAGCCGCGATCGGGAGCAAGGTAATCGCTCGCGAAACGGTAAAGGCGCTCGGCAAGAACGTTATTGCCAAGTGCTACGGTGGTGACATCACTCGGAAACGCAAGCTGCTTGAGAAACAAAAAGAAGGCAAGAAACGCATGAAACGTGTGGGCAAAGTAGAGATCCCTCAGGAAGCATTTCTTGCCGTCCTCAAAGTCGATGACTAACCGCTAACCTCCGAGGGTCCATTCAGCGTCGGACGTGCTGCTCGCGTTTCGCCCCCCACCACAATCGGAACGTCGCAGCGGCCAGCGATCCCGCGATGAGCATCATCAGACCTCCGACGTAAAGCCACTTGTCCCCCGGAGCCTGGTCCCAAAGCAACTGTTCGCGATCACCCGCTTCCAGATTAAGCCGGGAGCCAAGATCGTATAGAAACCAACCGCCGCCCAACAATATCAACGCTGATAGCACAAGGATTCTCTGGGTTTTATCCATAACCGCCTCCGCGATCGTCCGCACGGCGCTCTATCGATCTCTTAGTCGTTCAGCTTGAACACAAACGTAATGATGCCGGTCACTCGCACCGGGACGCCGTTTAGAATCGTCGGCTCGAACCGCCATCGCCTAGCCGCATCCATCGCGGCTTGAATCAGCAAGGGATGCCCGCTCACGACTCGAACTGACTCGACCCGTCCATCAGGGGAAATTATCACCTCAGTTGATACATCACCGTATAGTCGAATCTTCCGCGGTATCTCAGGATAGATGGGCACAACGCGGTTGATCGCCTTCCCTTGCAAGACGGTTGATGAGAGAGCAAGCGGTTTGGTTTTGTCCGCCGGACGAGGCTGAGGCTTCGGAGGATCGGGGGGAATGGGAAGAGAATCGGTCGCTTTTCTGTTGCCGTCTATTGGCACCAGACTCGTGCCAATGGTATTAGAGGCGTCATTCGGATCCCCATTAGGCGGACCTTCGTTTGGTCCAATTGTAACGCCATCCGGTATCTTAAATTGCGGCGGGCCGATCTTCTGTTGACCTGCGATTTCGTCATACTTCATTACGTTGTTGGGATCTGGGCGGGGCGTGCTCTCAGTAGTTCGCTGTTGCGTCACTACAACCCGAGGAGGCGTACCACCCCGCGGCGATGGAGCTATTTGTATTCCATCTCGATAGCTCGAGTCCGCAAGCTTTGGTTCAGCAAGCAACACCGAGAGCGCAAACGCAACGCAGGCGAGCGACAGATAGATAAGCGATGTGCCCACGAAGAACTTCGCGGTTCTTCCACTCCGCTTCTGAGCTGACGACACGACGAGCTTCTCGAACATAACGTTCTCCTTCTGCGCGCTCTCCCGGTAGAAGACCGGAACGACCACGCATCGGGCGCTCTATTGAATTGTTATGGCGCTCTGAGAACTCAGGAAAGGGAAGACTTTGGAAGGGCAGCTATCAGTAGTTAATTGTCGTTCTCAGAAGCAAACAGAACGACAACGAAGGACTGATTTCTGCTTCTGACCTCTGACTTCTGACCACTGACACTTCTATCCACTGATATCGACCTTCTCAACCAACAGAATGATCCGCGTCGGGACCGGATGCCCCGAGACAGTAGCCGGCTGAAAGGTTCTATTGCGCAGCGACCACCATAGTTGCTCGATCAAGTAAGGATCCTGTGGCGCGTCAATCACATCCACCAGTTTTCCGCGACCGTCCGAATCGACCTCGACCAGGGCAGACATGCCTTGATTGCCCGCTTTCTGATAGGCGATGTGGCTGAAGCTGACCAGGGCACTGTTATCAAGCACCCGGGGAAGTTCATAGTAATGCTCGGTCTGCGACGCTCCAGCGTCCGCGGGAAGGTTGTTATAGCTGTGATATTCGCGATCCGAGCCGTTGATGATCGGATAGATCGAAACCTGCTGGCTTTCCGGACCGTTCAGCGGAATCGGTCTAAAGCTCGAAAACAGCGATGTAAAAGACAACAGCGAAAACACCAACCCGGCGGCATAAGCCACGGGCCTCGGGTTCAGTTTCAACAACCAGGTGAAGACGCTTTCGGTCAGGCTGATTTCCCTTCGGGCCCTCCTTGTGGCTTCGATCATGATGTAGCTTCGAAGCTCGCGCGGGACCGCCGGCCGATCTGTCTGTCTGAGAGTGAGCGACACCTCTTCGATCTCGGTAAGACGCAACCGGCAACCGGTACAGGTGGAAATGTGCTCGCGGTATTCGACCGCTTCACGCTCCTGAAGCTCCCTGTCCAGGTAAGCCGAGGCTGCAAGTTCAAACTTCCTACATTCCATAAAACACCCGACCTCGTGATACCGACCGTGATTCACCATCTGATTGGGTACAATCACCCTCACGATTCACGCATCACTCCTCAAATCAAGTCCTTTACGCGGCGTCTTAGCTCTTCGCGTCCCCGCGCAATCCGAGACTTAACGGTCCCGATCGAAATTGAGAGCGTTTCGGCAATCTCCTCATAGGACAGCTCTTCAATCTCACGGAGCATCAGCGCGATCCGATACTCCTCCTTTATCTCACCCAACGCGTGCATTATTGAGTGCTCGCGCTCGCTGGAGATCGCCTCCGCTTCGGGTGAGGAACCGCGTCCGGGAAGCATGCTTCCAAGGGTCGCTTCGCTTTGTCCGCGGGTGATGTCCAGCGATATCGTCTCGTCGCGATGTCTCCGGCGCCACCACCGCTTCTGATTCATTGCCTGGTTTATAGCGATACGATAGATCCAGGTCTTTAATCCCGCTTCTCCGCGAAACCCGCTCAGCCCACGATAAATCTTCAAAAACGTTTCTTGCGCTGCGTCTCGAGCCTCCTCAGCGTCGCCCAGCAAACGGAAGCACAACGCAAAGACCGGCCTTTCGAAGTGGGCGACGAGTTCTTCAAAAGCCGCGAGATCGCCCGCTCGCAGCCTGGAGATCAACCTTGCCTCAGGGAGATACTCTATCGCCCGGGTATCGATTTCCAACCCGGCGAGACTGTTTTGCTCCAGGGCGGCCATGTCTCCCGCTGACATCGAATGGCACTCCTCGGTGAACGGCTGACCGGAGTGGGCCACCGCCCGGCCCTTTGAAGCCGAGCGCCGTTAATAGCTCCAAGTGGAACGGGCAGTGGCCCTTCACCTCACTTGTCGCTAGATTTAGACACCTTTCCGGTCAGAAAGTTCCGGCCAATCAAACTTTAACACAAAGCGACTTGCCGATCACCGGTAATGTCATTAAGTCCGTGGTCCGTAGTCCGTGGTCCGTGGTCCGTAGTCCGTGGTCCGTAGTTCCGTAGTTGTCAACTATGTGTTGGCACTTAATACCTACGAACTATTACTAACTAATGGCTATGGACTACGGACCACCGACTACGGACCACGGACTACGGACTACGGACCACGGACTACGGACCACGGACCACGGACTACGACCACGGACTACGGACTACCGACCACGGACTACGGACTACGGACTACTGACTATGAAGATA
>DASRIZ010000099.1:0-4939 GCA_035649735.1 Blastocatellia bacterium
GTTGACCAGCCCCTCGCGGATGATCTGATAGATTTCGCGCGCCAGTACAGCGGGTACCTGCGCGTCAAGACCATCCATCTTTAGCTCCACGCGCAGCTGCCATTGCTGCTCAACCGTCTTGACCAGCTGTTGCAGGAGGGAGCCGAATTTAAAGTCGCCCGGCACGAGCGTGGCGAGCTTCAACTCCTCAATAAAGGAGCGTAGCTCCTGCTGTTCCCGAACGATAAGGTCCTGAACCCCGCGCATTTGTCCTCTGGCCACTTCAGGGTTTACTTCTAGGCCCTGCATTGCGGCCTCTAGGTTTAGGCCGGCGACCGCGAGAGACTGCAGCACGTTGTCGTGAAGGTCACGGGCGAGGCGCGTGCGTTCACGAGTGGCCGCCAGCTGTTGAAGCCGCTGTAGCTCAGTTTCCGCTTGTTTGCGCTCGGTGATATCGCGGGCAATCGACGCAATAGCCGTAATTTTGCCCGTTGCATCTTTCATCGGCGACAACGTGAGGGAAACATGAACTTGAGCGCTGTCTTTCCGCACCCGAATGGTCTCGTACTGCGCAATGTGTTCTCCCTGTTTGATTCTCTCTGCCAACCGGGCCCGTTCAGCGAGAAGGTCGGGCGGAATCAGGATAGAAACAGGACGACCCTTGGCCTCTTCAGCGGGATAACCATAGATGATTTCTGCGCCCTTGTTCCAACTTGTAATGACTCCTTCCATTGTCGTGCCCACGATCGCGTCATCCGAAGACTCTACGATAGCGGCCAATTGAGCGACCGCGTCCTCCGCCCGCTTCCGCTCAGTAATTTCCTTTTCTAAATCAGTGTTAATGGCTTGGAGTTTGGCCGTGTCGCCGGTGAGTATAAGGAGGAAGCCGCCCAATAGGCCCGTAAAAAAGAGCCCTCCCGCGAGGACACTCCACGCCTGCCACCCTCGTTGAGCGATCAGATACCCTTTGGTTGGAGCGAACTGAACTATCCAGTGGCGGCCGGCTATCTCGAATGGAACGGCTCTCTGGAGCGGCGCCGGCTGAATGCCTTCGTTCGCTGCAACCGGCAGATGCTGTGAATCAAGCTCCTTTGAGCGATGCTCATATAGCAGACGTTTTTTTCCCCCGCCTCTGTCATCGAAGAGCCGAATTTCGATATCGTCCAACTTCGCACCTTTTAGTGCGGTATTCATCATATCGTCAATCCGAAACGTCCCGCTAATATAACCTTGCAGATTGAGACGTCGCTCTTCCAGACTGTTCTGCGGGTATCCGGGTTTGTATACGGGTAGGAAAACTACAAAACCTCCTTGGCGTTCACTATCCTGTATCAGTCTGAGCGGATCAGTGGCTGTTGGCTTTCCCGTATCTCGCGCGCGATTTAACGCTTCGCGTCTGATGGGATCAGACGCCGCGTCAAAACCCATGGCTCTTCGACTCCCTCTGAGCGATTCTGCATAATAGACGGCGATATATTCGGCGCGCTGCGCCGCACGAACCAACAGCCCCTGTGGGCTCTGTTCTGTGATCTGGAAGTTAGCGAGGCCATCGTTCCGGGCGGCCTGCTCGTAGTTGGCCCGCTCCGAGTCGAGTATCCTGGGACTCCAAGAGACTGCACGAATCCCTGGCTGGCGCGAGAACCAGCGCGCGACGAAAGCTTTGAACTGCTGGCGGTTAATCTGAACCGAGCTCGCGTAGAGATTCTCTACGGAATGGAGGACCAGGATATAGTCATCAAAGTTCTCTTTTAACTGTTGGGCCAGCTGGTCCGTGCGCCGCTTGAATTCCAGCTTAATGCGATCTTGTTCCCAGGCATTTGTGTAAATAAAAAATGTAACAACCAGTGTGAATGCCAGACACAGCGCCAGGGAGATTTGTCTACTGTGTGAGAATACCGCCGGTTTGGCTGCCCAGATCAGAATCAACGGAGTGAAGGTAATGACTCCAATAGCATCGCCCACCCACCACGTCCACCAGTGGAACAGGTAATCGACCGGCTGGATAACACCGCCCAACAGCAGACTCGTCACCCCCCATGTGGCGTTCACGAGGCAGCTCACCGGACCGCCCAGAAGTAGAAATTTGATGATATCGCGCGCTTCGACAAATGCGGTCGGATATTGCGTAAGCCGGCGTATCAGGAGAGCTCCTACAATGGCCTGGAGCGCCGCTCCCATGCCGATACTGGCCGCTAGCACCGTGGTGTTTAGAATCGACGCGGTGCTTGTGGTATCGAGAGAAGTTCGTAGATTAATTAAAAACGATCCGAGCAAAATGCCCGGCCAGACTCGATAGCCGAACAGTAGAGTTCCAGCTAAAGCGATGCCGGATGCTGGCCATACAGCCGTGGCATAGCCCGGGGGGATAGCTAATAAGAGTCCAAGTCTACCTACGACATAGTAGGCGACGGCCATCGTCGCCGGCTTTGCGAGTAGCTCGGTCCAATGGCGGAAAGACGCGGCTGTCATCCCTGCTTTCCTGAGGTCCTAAACAGTCCCCACCGGAAAATGCTCGCGGGCCCTGCTATTACCGCTGAAACAACTATCGGATAAACCGTGGGTAATTATTCTCGTGTGATTCCCTGCTTCAAGCCCACTGAATTATTTGATCTGTAAATCCCTTTAACCTCCAGGAGGAAGAGCCTTGACACTTGGCGACATTTCAATTGACAGCCAGTTAGAGAATCTCGCCGGGAAGCGGGTATTGGGGTCGGGCTTTGATTCTTGATTCTGCTGAAACCCTCCGTTCATTCTTTGAGAGCCTCCAGCCCCCAAACTTTTTCAGAAATTTTACGCTCGCACTGTTGCCCAAAGGACCAGTCCGTGTCAAGGATCACCGCCGCGCTCGAACGGGACATCGCAGCCCTGTGTGAACATTCAAGCTCCTCGTGCGCCGGCCGATTGCGTCCGGGAGCTGCCGCTGGGTCAGTCATTAGAAGGCTGGTTGCAAGTCTGATAGGTGAGTTCTGAGGGCCAGGTCTTGCGATGCGACAAATCAGTGACGCAAATCGCCCACGGTAGTCAGCACGGCCTCAGTATTGAGTTAATTTGTTCGCTTCCAAGATATGTGTCCGACCTTAAGTAAGTTGGCGCACGCTATGAAAGATTTTCAGTCATTGGACACAAGTAGAGGGTTTGCAGACTGTAGCGCAAGACCAACAGACGACGGCGTAGATAAGTGAAGGACGGTGCGGTAGAAAAAAATGTCAGTCATATCATAGAAACTAGATGACATACTTGTGGTTGCAGCCGTAGTCTACGGTCATTTTTGAGCCGACCGCAAGCGCTTCGGCTCAGTGACTATCCGGCAAGGGGACTCCTGTCGCTTCCAGAACCGCTTGGCGCCACTCCCGCTTGATCGGCAGAATGGGTGGCATCGGTGTCGTTTCGGGAGCCTCGGTCGGCTCCGCGACCGTTTTCTTGCGATCGTGCGCAGACCCTTTCTTCATGAACAGATTGTAGATGCACCACTGGAGCCGATTTCGACCTCCACGAACCGGAAAGCGGCGGAGCATGGACGATGGCGCGTAGAACGTTTCGTAGGCCAAGTCCTGACCCAACCGGAGTTCGTCGCCGGACATTTGCGCCGGTCGATAGACGACGTTTGCCTGATCGTACTTTGCCCAATCGAAGGAGACGATGCGATCGGCCTTCTTCATCTCGTACCATGTCAGGGTCCCCGGATAGGGCGTGAGGACCGAATAGGCACAGGCATCGTAGTTTGCATCGATATTGAACCGTGCAGTCTCCTCAAACACCGAGCAATCGTCGCCGTCGAACCCGAACATGAAAAGGCCGAAGACCATGATTCCATACGAGTGGACCTTCTCGACGAGAGTCGCAAAGGTCTCGGGCCGATTCACGTGTTTGTGCACACTCGTCAATGTCGCGCGTGAGATCGACTCGAAGCCGATGCTGAGCAAAGTGCAGCCGCTTTCGGCGGCGAGCTCGAGCATTCGGTCATCCTGGGCGAGCTTTGAAGTGACGCCTGCCTGCCAGTGGATGCCGCGACCCTTGAGTGCGCGCATCACCTCCTTCGGACGTTCGGGCGTGCCGAAAAAGTCGGCGTCGTTGATCGAGATCATGCGCGAGCCGCAATTCTCCACTTCGCGGATCACCTCCGCGACCGGACGGTAGCGGAACTTGAGCCCATTCATCAGGGGCTCCGCGCAGAACGTGCAACCTTGATGGCAGCCGCGGGAGGTCTGCACGAAGGTGCTGTTGACGTAGCGGTGCTTCTTGATTAGGTCGTAGCGCGGCGTCGGCAGATTTTCCATCGGGTGCAGCCGATCCGATTTGTAGGTGCCGCGCATCTCGCCCCGTTCGAGGTCGTCGAGGAGCTTGGGAAGCACCAACTCCACCTCGCCGATGACCACTGCGTCGCAATGCCGCAGCGCTTCCTGCGGCATGAAGCTCGGGTGCACGCCACCCATGACCACCGGCACCCCGCGCTCTCGGAATGCATCGGCGATCTCGTAGCCGCGGTTCACATAGCACGTCATGGCGGAGATGCCGACGAGGTCCGCCGCAAGCTCGAAGTCGATCGACTCGATGTTCTCGTCGGTCAACACCACTTCGTAACGATCCCGCGGGATGGCGCTGGCCACCGCGAGTAAACCTGCGAGCGGCGAATATAGCGCCCGATTGAGATACAGCGGGCGCGTGGTCAGAGAATCGGTCTTCGGATTGATAAGATGTATGGTTCGGTGACGCATCGCAGTGGCTCCTGTGCGCTGTCGGATCGACGTGCGCTTGTCACAATATCTCAATTTTGAAAAAGCCTAATCGATACGGAAGCCCGGTGCAACCGGTTTAAAAGAGGGGCAGCAAATTTAATTTGGATAGGATGAGTTCGCCGCCCAGCTTCAGTTCCATTATCCCCGCTGAATTTCGACGGCGCGCTCGGCCGCGAATCATCCAACTGCGCATGTGGATCGCACGCTATCTACACTTGTGCGAA
>DASRIZ010000100.1:0-3551 GCA_035649735.1 Blastocatellia bacterium
CGAATGCGGGCAAAGATCGCATGGTTTGCTGCCTTGATGCGTCTAACGTTTCGACGGAGCGACGATCCAACTCCTGATGAGATTCATGTGCAGCGATTTTCTGAGATGATCTGCCAGGCGGTCGATGCGCGCTTCGCGTTCGGCCGCGACATTAGCCCAGGTTTCGGCGGGAGCGAGATCCACGGCACTGCGTAGAGCTGCAAGCAATGAATGGCGAAAGTCATCGTTGTCGAAGAAGCCATGCACGTAGGTGCCAAGCACGCGGCCTGATGCGCTCACAGCGCCGTCTGAAACGGAGCCGGGAATTCCTTGGCGCACGATCTCTGCAAGAGGACGAGATCCCGGCTCATAGAAAGTTTCACCCACGTGGATTTCATAGCCTTCGAAACGGACTTCCGGAGAGAAGCCAAGGCCAAGCAACTCGGATCGCAGGCAGCCTTGGACCCGCCGTACGGTCTTCACCTCGTGCAGTAACGTTCGCACAGGCAAGAAACCGAGTCCCTTTCGGTTACAAGGTTGTCCGTGATTCTCGATCCCGTGAGGATCTCCAATGGAACTGCCAAGCATCTGAAAGCCGCCGCAGATGCCGATGACGGGAGTGCCCTTTTCGCAGAGCCGGCGCAGCTCCTGTGTCAAACCGCGGTGGTCTAGCCACTCCAGATCGTCGAGGGTTTGCTTGCTGCCGGGCAAGACGAGTAGATCCGCCTTAGGCATTTCCTCCGGTTGCTGAAGAAAGGCAAGGGACACGGACGGTTCCAGAGCCAGAGCATCGAAGTCGGTGAAATTCGCTATGTGGGGCAGAGCGATGACGCCGATACGAAGGGGCCGCGCCGGCCCGGTTTCGGGATTTTTCCAATGCCGTGCCGCCGAGAGACGGTCTTCTATCGCGACGCCGTCTTCTTCGTCGAGACCGAGATCGGGGAGATAGGGCACGATACCAACGCAGGGCAAGCCGAGGCTGTGCTCGATCGCCGTCACGCCCGGCCGCAGGAGCGATTCATCGCCGCGAAATTTATTGATCGCAAAGCCACGAACGCGAGCGCGATCTTCGGGTTCGAGCAACTCCAAGGTGCCGAGCAGCGAAGCGAAAACCCCGCCGCGATCGATGTCACCCACCAGAAGGCAGGCCGCATCCGCCGCGTGGGCCATGCGCATGTTGACGATATCATGCTCACGCAGATTAATTTCCGCCGGCGAACCCGCGCCTTCGAGCAAAATGAGGTCATGGTCCTTGGCCAAGCGTTTGTAAGCGTTGAGCACCTCGGGGAACAGCTGTTCCACCCGCCGGGTGTGGTAATCCCAAGCCGTGACTTGTCCCCAAATCTTTCCCAATAAAATTACCTGGGCGCCGGTGTCGGTCGAAGGCTTGAGCAGAACCGGATTCATCTCCACGCGAGGAATGGCGCGGCAGGCTTCGGCTTGCAGAGCCTGAGCTCTGCCGATCTCGCCGCCGTCGGGAGTGGCGGCGGAGTTCAACGACATGTTTTGCGCCTTAAACGGGGCCACCCGATAACCGTCCTCGGCAAAAATCCGCCCCAGGCCCGCGGTGAGAATCGATTTTCCCACGTGCGAAGCCGTCCCCAGGATCATCAAAGCATTTTTTCCGGTTATCATTTCGCCTCGCTGTTCCCCTGCGGCAGTGCTGCGTTGCCTTCTCATCCTGGCATGTCGTAAACCACGGGTGCTTTACTCAAGGCGCTGAAAGATACAGCCATTTGATCAAATCGCCGTTTTTCACCAGATATCGTTCGGCGGGAACATTGGAGCGATAGCCGTTTACTTCGAAGTGCCAGCCGCGGTCGCTGGCAAAATCATTTCTGACTCCGGCTATCTCTTCGACGAAATGATCCATACCGAACTTGCGTGAAGTGACTACTGGAACGGCTGCGCTTAGAGCGTCGAACACGGTGCTTTTCTCAAGAATCGTAAATGTCTTTTCAATAGGCTGCGCTTTGGACCGAAAATCGATGACTACCGTAACCTCGATGGTTTTGTTTTCAGCCATAGCTAGATCCTTCGCATTCGCTCAGGACAGGCCTTGAACATCCTTCTCCTATTGATTTCCAAAGTTGGCCCGAAAGCCAAGCAAAAAGTTAAGCGGCGGAGCGCGAAATCCGTTCGCTTGATCGTATCTCTTGTTAAACAGGTTCTGGATTTTGCCGATCAGGCTTAGTTCTTTGACAAGGGGCATGCGCCACGGGAGCTTGTAGGATGCTGCGAGGTCGACAATCCCATATCCCGCGGTGATCGTATCGCCGAACGGCGAGGCGGCTCTGAAATCGTCAACGCGCCCGACGATGTTGACGATCAGATTGACGTTCAAAGCATCCTGCAGATAGTTCAGGATCACGTTCCCGCTATTGTGCGGCCGGCGCCGTAAGATCCCATCCGCAGTATCCCAGTCGAGATAAGTGTAGTTGGCGTTCAAGGTGAGGCCCTCGAAGATTTTTATTCCGAGAGTCAATTCCACGCCGTCGAACCGGGCGCTTCCCACATTCTCCTCGCGCAAACAACCAAATGGGTTTCCGGGAATGGGTCTCGCGTCGATGAGGTTCTTCACCTCGCGATGGAAATAGTTCGCGCCCATTTTAAGTCGCTCGGCAAGGAAGCTCTGGTCGACGCCAAAGTTTATTTCCCAACTTTTTTCCGGGCCCAGGTCTGGATTACCGAAGGCCGGACAACTGCCGCTGGCCGGGAAGAACAACTCGTTCAACGATGGCGCCCTAAACCCCTTGGCATAGCCTCCCTTTACTTTGGTGCCGATCTCCTTGAACAAGTAGGCCGCTGAGAACGATGGCGTCCACGCTGTGCCGAACTGTTGATTATCGTCCAGACGGATCCCGGGAATCGCAATCAGCCGGCGTTCGAAAAACTGAAATTGTTGCTGCAGATAGTAGCCGACATTATTGATGGCTTCATCGATTCCACCGGTGGTGCTGGCCGACCTCCGGTTGTATTGGACTCCGAAAGTCGTCGTGCTCCAGTCCTCAAGCCGGTAATTGGTTTGAAATTCCCCGGTGTTGATTTGCGGGCGAAAGATATCGCGGGTGCGCGAATCGCAAGGGGATCCAAGAAAGACGCAGGGATCGACATCATCGCTAAACTTGTCGTGCTCTTTATATATCGCTCCGAAAATTCGGTAATCCCAGTTCGCGAGAATTTTTTGTGCCCACTCAAGTTTGCCAACGTATTGAGTCGTAGCTTGGCGAGCGTTGGGATCAGGTACGGATGCGAAATTGTTGTTGTTGAACAGGCCCACGCGGGTGTTGATGAAATGAAATATCCCTGTGAGGTTAGCATTCTCCGTTAGTTGATAATCCAGCCGCGCCGATGTGGACAGATTGTGATAATCGTCATTGACGCTCCGAAAGCCATCGCTCGCCAAGTGGCCAACGCTGAAGGAATAGCCCAGGTCTCCCACTCCTCCTCGGACGGTCGCAACTTGGCGGTTGGTCCAACCATTGCCGCCCTGAAGGGAGACGCCCACATCCAATGGCCCTTGACCTCTTTTGGTGATGATATTGATTACGCCGCCGATGGCTTGCGAGCCG
>DASRIZ010000101.1:0-3988 GCA_035649735.1 Blastocatellia bacterium
GAAGCTTCTTTTTGAGGTCGTAAGTCAGTATTGAATCGGACCACGCGACCGAATAATGCCGATCGGAGAGAACGCCCAGCTTCCACAGCGTCCATCTGATCCAGGGGTACCTGGCCAGCCGCGCATTCGGAGAATTATCTATGTTGATCCAACCCGGAGCGATTGAGAGACCGCAGCCAAGATTGAGTGCGACGGCTCCAGCCGGAAGCGGCATTTAGCTGTTTCGTTGGCTGAGCGGTTTCTCAGCCTCAATTAATAAATCCAATCCATACCTGTCCCCAAGCGCACGCACCACCCAACGAGGATAGACGCGCCAGATCAGCCTAAAGACGGTAGAATCATACTTGTCGCTTGGTTTTATTGTGAGCAGATCCCCACAGCCAAGTTTCGCAGAGACCCTGGGTTTCTCGAACCCCGCCTGCTCGACGAGATCTCGAGCTTCGTTCAACGAGTAGGCCTTCGTGCCCGGGCTCTCCAGATCGGCGTAGATCGCTTCCTTCATCGTCATCCGCATTTTTCCTCGCGCTAGCCCACACCGAAGGTAGAGCATAAGTCCGCTCCAGGAAGGAACGTGATAGATCATTGCTTTGACAGTGCCGCCCGGTCTCAAGACTCGAAACACTTCGCGAAAAGCGCGATTTGTGTCGGGCGTATGATGCAGGACGCCCCAGGAATAAACCAGGTCGAAACTCTCGTCCTCGAATGGGAGGTTTTCCGCGTCTGCTGTGTGAAGCGCATATTGTTCGCGTGGAACACGGCTTAGCTCCAATCGCTCTCTTGTCAACGCGATTGCCTTGTCGGTCAGATCGACGCCCGTCGCGTGACGCGCATGCCTGCACCAGTTCTGAAAATCCGCTCCTGCCCCGACTCCGATCTCGAGGATCGTTTTATTCGCCGCGCTCGGAAAGTCCGCGAACTCGAGGATGAACGGTTCCAATCTGTAGCGCGCCGTCGAGATTTCATCAAAGAACCGCTTGCGGTCCGTATCGTTTCCATATCGCGTGCCGCAAGCCTCACGCTCCCAGTGCTCTTTGACTCGTCCCTTAAGCGTCCTCGTTTCGGCTATCAATGCAGTTATCCGGCTGGTTTAATGGCTCGTCTTGCGGTCAATAAAGGTTTGCATCCATAACTCGAGAGTCAGGAACTGCCAGACTTGAGCGGACCAATCCTGCCTTCCGCTTCTCTGTTCCTTTATCAGTTGTCGAACGGCAGCGGGGTTAAACAGTCCTCGCGATTTCAGCCTGCTCTCGCTCAGCAAATCATCGATCATCTCGATTAGATCGTTTGCCAGCCAGTAATCGGCGGGGGCTCCGAATCCGGCCTTCTTTTGTTCCAACACTTCCGCCGGAAGCAGCGGCCGCATCGCTTCTCGTAAGATGTGTTTGGTAGTCCTGCCGTGGAGCTTCAAGCTCGGGGGGACGTTTGATGCAACCCACTCCGCCAGTTCGTGATCCAGAAACGGCACGCGGACTTCCACCGACGAAGCCATGCTCATCTTGTCGTTGTAATTCAGATTTAGGCTGACCATAAATGCCTTTGTGTCCAGATAGAGCATCTGGTTCAAAAAGTCAGCGTCATTCACTTGCTCGAAGTAAGCCATGTGACGCGACCACGCGCCGTCTCCGTTGATGCTTTCGCGAACGGCCGGCGTGTATAGCCAATCTTTCTGATCGTCGGTGAGATATGTGCTATTCATGAGAAAATAATCGCGGGGAGAAAGCGAGGCGGACCGCGCCATTTTCTTGGCAAGCCTGACGTGCCCTTTGATCGACGTTCCTCGCATCGAGGGTAGCGCCATCACCAGCGGCTCGATTAGCTTCTCGCGAACCGCGCCCGGAATGCGCTGGTACCGTTGCGCAAGGTCATACGCCGCATGCTTGCGATAGCCGGCGAATAGTTCGTCACCGCCGACACCCGAAAGCATCACTGTCACCGTCTTGCGAGCTTCACGATTAACAAGATAAGCGGCAATGATCGCCGGGTCAGCGACCGGCTCATCCATATGCCAGACCAGCCTGGGCATCAGGTCAACAACATCGGGCTCGACAACAATCTCGGTGTGCTCACATCCGAAGTGATTAGCGGTTCGACGCGCTACAGCGGGATCATCCAGTGTAACTTCTCCTCTTCGATACTTGTCCGGGAACGCGATTGTGTAGGTCCGCGTCGTCGCGCTACTAACCTCGGACATCGCAGCTACGATGCTGCTCGAATCAAGACCGGCGCTCAAAAAGGCGCCCAAAGGCACATCGCTCAGCAACTGTGACTTAACAGAACCGATAAAGCGATCGCGAAGCTCCTCGGTAAGCTCTGCTTCGTTCGCGTGGAAGTCGTGTCCCGCGACTGGAAACGTCAGGTCCCAGTATTGGTCAAGCTTCAAGTCGCCATCGCGATAGATCGCCGAGTGGCCCGCCGGAAGCTTTACAATCTGATCAAACATCGTGAGCGGATCCGGTACCCAAAGAAAAGTTAGATACTGGTTGAGCGCTTTGAGATTCACCTCTCGCGGCACCTCAGGTAGTTCCAGAAGCGCCTTTATCTCACTGGCGAATGCGAAGCGGTCGTCTTGATGAAAATAGTACAGGGGCTTGATGCCGAAATGGTCACGCGCAAGAAAGAGTTCTTTGCGGTTTTCGTCCCAAATCGCGAACGCGAACATTCCGTTCAATCGTCTGACGCACGCGGGCCCGTACGCTTGATACAAGAAGAGCACCGCTTCAGTGTCGCTGCGGGAACGGAATCGATAGCCCTTCGATTCAAGCTCGCGGCGTAGCTCGGGATAATTGTAGATCTCGCCGTTGTAGGTTATCGTCAGCCGCCCGTCAGGTGTGGACATCGGCATATGACCAGCCGCTGAGAGGTCCTGAATCGCAAGCCTGCGTGAACCGAGTGTCACATGTCCGCCATCATGAAGGGCCTTTACCCACACTCCGTGGTCGTCGGGCCCACGATGAGCCTGGGAATTATTCATCCGGGCAACTGCATCGCTATCGGCCCAGTTGATGGTCCCGCTAATCCCACACATATCAACCCAACAATTCGTGTTAGTTTCGGAACTTCAGGTGAACAGCTTTGCTAACAGTGACGTCTACGATTCATGATCTCCGGCAGACGGCTTGACCGCGGTCATCATCAAATTGGTTCCGTACTTATCGCCCATAAGCCGGACCAGCCAGCGCGGATAGATTCGCCTGATGAGTCTAAATTTCGGAGAGTCATACTTCCTGCTTAGCTTGATGTCTAGAAAATCACCCACCGCCAGCTTGGTCATTGCTTTCACTTGGGCAAACCCGCACGAGCTAAGCAACTGTTTCCCTTCCTCAACAGTGTACCCCTTGGTGCCGGGGCTCTCGAGATGCTCAAACATCACTTGTTTCATCGTTGCTCTCGGATTGCCGCGAGCCAGACCATAGAGCAAATAAAGCTGAAGCCCGACCCAGGAGGGAACGTGGTAAACCATAGTCCTTAGCGTGCCTCCCGGCTTCAACACTCGAAACGTTTCGCGATACGCCCGTTCGGTATCCGGCGTGCAAAGAAGTACGCCCCATGTGTAGACAATATCGAAGCTGTCATTCTCGAACGGCAAATTCTCGGCGTCGGCCGTTTGCAAAGTATATCGTTCCTCTGGAACTCCGTTCAGCTTCAATCTCTCCTTGGTAAGCGAGATTCCCGCTTCGGTCAAATCGATACCGGTCGCATGGTCAGCATACTTGCACCAATTCTCGAAGTCCGAACCTGCCCCGACACCGATCTCGAGCACCCGCTTGCCAACTGCGCTTTCGAATTCAGCAAAGGGCGGAATATAGGGCTCAAGTTCATACCGGGCGGAAGAGATCTGTCTAAAATACTCCTTCCGGTCGCGGGCTTCCGCATAACGAATTCCGCACGTTTCGCGCTCCCAATGCTCTTTGACCTTGGCTTTCAGCGCCGCGTTTTCTGTTGTAACCATATCCAATCCTGCCGTTTGAATTCGATCGATAATTAGAGT
>DASRIZ010000102.1:0-19368 GCA_035649735.1 Blastocatellia bacterium
AAAAGATAAGCAACAAGTTGAGGCCTCCGAACCTGTTCAAGCCAGCCAAGCTGGGTCGTAATTCGAGGTCTGCGGCACTTCGCGCGGGCCCCTGTCTTTGCCGGGGCCAAGGAATATGACGGCCGCTAACCAGACAGGCGAGCGCGCTCGTGCAATTAATGAGGAGCGAGCGCGCCGAATCGGATCGGTCTTCACCGCAAGGAGAAGGTCATGCCACGCAAGATCACAACTCATCCGAAGAAAAAAGGTGCTGCGTTTCGTCACGCGCCGAAATCGAAGGCTCGAGCCGCAAACGATCTCGCACAGCAACGCAGTCACGCGCATCTTTCAATGCAAGCCATTAACGCTCCTTCAACGCTAACGCCTTCCGACATCATCGCACTGCAGCAGACGGCAGGGAACCGCGCCGTCCGGGGTATACTCCGAGGGCGGCCGGGAGGGAATGACAATCCTCCCCCGGTCCAAAGAAATGAGAACCGAACCGGCCTGCCCGACGAACTCAAATCCGGAATCGAGAAACTCACTGGCATATCTATGGATGATGTGACCGTTCATTACAATTCCACCAGGCCCGCCAGAGTTCGGGCGTTAGCGTTCACACAGGGCACGGACATCTATGTGCGACCTGCTGAAGAAAAGCATCTCCCGCATGAGGCGTGGCATGTAGTGCAGCAGAAACAGGGAAAGGTGAAACCGACATGGCAATCGAACGGCAAGGCGATCAATGACGATCGGCGGTTGGAGCGCGAAGCCGATGTGATGGGAGAGAAAGCGACGCGGCTCGGCCTTGGGGAAGCGAAACGGCGGGGATCCGGTTCAATTAAAGATGCGACTAATCTAACCTCGATTGCGATTGCTAAGCCCAATCTCGGAGCCCACGGGGGAGTAACTGTAGCGCAGCTCAGAAACGCGGGACAGGTACCTGATGCTAATACGGGGATTACGCGCAGCCACTATCTGACGGATCATGGCCATACTGATGCTGAAATCCGTGCAGCCATAATTGCCGGCTGGGCTAATAGAAGAAACAGGGGTGGCAGATTATCAGTGAGTTGGGGGGCGGGCGCACCCTCCGGTGTCATCTTTTATGACAACGGTGATTCCTTCACTATCATTCATGCTCAATCGGGAGCAAATATTCGTGCACAACGGCAGCTAAGGGCAGCAGCATATGCAGCGAGGAGAGCAGCGGGACTCGGGTCAGCTTCCGCGAGCTGGCGCTAGCCGCTAAAAAGGAAAGCATAGCCGTGCTGAACAAGACTCCTACGCACAAGAGCCGGAAAAGTAACGCGAACGTGCGCAAGGCGCGATCTGTCGTTCCGTCATCGCGGCACGTCGCGCCGCAGGTCAATTCCGCGGACGCTCTGGCAAAAACGTTGACCGTGCCCGCGTCGGATCTGTCAGCAACCGACATAGTCGCGCTTCAGCAGACGGTTGGAAACAGCGCCGTGAGGCAATTGTTGTCTTCTAGCACTGAACCATCTTCAACTTATAGAACCTCGGCTAGACCCGTTATTCAAGCAAAACTTGCCATCGGCCCGGCAAACGATCATTTCGAGCAGGAGGCTGATCGCATCGCGAAAGAGGCTACAAGCTACGGCTCTGGCGCAAGCCAGGAAACAGTTCATCGACATTCGAGTCCCCTCGCTGCTTCCATCACTCCGTTGCAGGCTAAAACTGATCCGTCGCAAGTTGTGGCCGAAAGCGGGTTTGAGACTCGTTTGCGCGCTAGACGCGGTAGTGGGAGCCGGTTGCCTGAATCTGTACGTTCGCACATGGAGTCTCGCCTAGGTGCAGACTTCAGCGACGTCCGAATTCACACCGACTCAGGTGCGAAGGATCTGAATAGGGAGATCGGCGCGAGAGCTTTCACATACGGCACGGACATCTACTTCAGGCCCGGCGCTTTTGATCCCGGGAGTAAACGGGGGCAGCAACTGCTTGCGCATGAATTGACTCACGTGGTGCAGCAAGGAGCAGCGGGAAAAGGCGACCAGCGGGCTCAAAGAACAACGACTAGCACTTCCGGCGAGCGCCGCATCCAACGAAATGGATCTAAAGATAAGACAAGACACCTATTCGATAAATTTGTAGATCCAGTCAGAGAAGAGCCGACGCTATCACGATGGCAACGGTTTAAGCGGTTCTTCGCTGCTCTCCCGGAGAAGAAGGAAACTGTTTATGATCCGATGCAGGGACGGCAGAAACCAGGGCTGATTGCGGCGGGTGTTGGCGGGCTGGGCTCGATCACGGTTGGCGCGGGCGGTCTGACTGATCTCCTCGCCTCCTCCTCAAACGCGGCAGCGGGCGCCGGTTTAGGTGCGGGCGGTTTGGGCGCAATCGCTGGGCCCATCAATACCGTGAGTGGACTTTACAACGCGGCAAAGGCAGATGATCCCAGACAGAGGAGGGAAGGCCTTCTGTCTTCTGCCGCGGGTCTTGGGCAGACCTTCACAGGCACGGCACTCGGCGTACAAAGCATGTCGAAACTTGGGATTGCGTCGGGATTTACGGCAACTAGCGGCGCTCAGTTTCTAAGCTCAGCGGTGCTTCCTGCGCAGATCGCGATGGGTGGAGTGGATGTGGTCCGGGGTGGCTACGGGCTATGGAAAGCCCACAGCCGGCAAAAACAGTTAGATGAGTATTCCCGCGGAATAGGTTCACGTGTATATGGTGATTTTAAGGATAAGCAGTTTGTCGAACTTGCTGCGAAGTACCAGGGCAAGCGAAAGCGAACCGCCGTGCTGAATACGCTTTCGGGTGCGGCTGCCGTTGCCGGAGGCTCGTTGATGCTAACCGGCGTTGGCATACCTGTAGGAATAGCTTTATTGATTGGATCGGGCCTTTTGAAGGCAGGCGCGCTTTTCGGTGGTAAGATACGGGAGAAATTCCTCAATGCGAAGAACTCGTCATACGGTGAAGACAAGCAGCAAAAGGAAAATGACTGGGCTGAACACGCGGCAATGGGGATCATGGATAACAAAAATCAGACTGTAATGACTACTCTGCTACACATGGGCGTGCACGGGGATACAATTGAGAGGATCAGAACGGTAGGCGATAAAGATAAGCGGAAAGCAATTCTCAGATCTTTGCTGATGAGGCGCTAACCTCATGCTCCCCGAACTGGAATCCCTGCTTCGAGCCGCCGGGTTTGAAGCCCAACGCATACCCGCCAGTGAGGCCGCGCCCATCGAGCAACTCGTGGTCTTGCTTCCCCCGGATGCTAAGGGACGCGAACGCAATCTGTGGGTGACCCCGCTGCCTCACCTCGAAGCTGACCTCGAACCGGGACTCAGCTTGCTGCAGCTTCTTGCCCCGTTACCATTTCAACTTAAAATCCAGATGGAATCCCAGCTCGACAGGACGATTCTTCAACTGAATAACGATCTCGCGATTGGCGGCTTTGGATTGCGAGATGGAGTTATCTTTTACCGTGAGGTGCTGATGCTTGGCCCGGACCAGACAACCAACGGCAGGATCGTGGTCGAAACGATCGGGTTGATGAATTTTCTGCTTGATCAGTTTAGCAGCGCGATCGAAGATGCGCAGGGTACAGGTTGACGGTATACTTTTTTTCTCACGAAAGGTCATCGGCCGAGGTTCAACCAGCCAGCGTGGGTAACGCGGCAGCGAGAAAAGGAGGGAAACACTTTGACTATCATTACAACATCGCTCGAGCGCACTACCAGGGTGTTAGCAATTATTCTCGTCCTTACGAATTTATCCCAATCACAACAGACGCGAGCGGCGCAAAGCGACGGGGCGTCGCGATACGCCAGGGTTTACGGCATTCGCGTCCACTATGAAAGCCACGGCACCGGTCGCGAAGCAATCGTCTTGATTCATGGCTGGACTTGCAATCTGGGGTTCTGGAAGCAGCAGATCCCTGATCTGACCAAACGGGCCCGAGTCGTCGCGATCGATTTGCCCGGACACGGCAAAAGCGACAAGCCAAAGACCGCGTATACGATGGATTTATTTGCTCGGGCGGTTGATGCGGTTATGCAGGACGCGGGTGTCGACCGCGGCGTGCTGGTTGGTCATAGCATGGGTACACCCGTCGCCCGGCAGTTTTCTCGCAAGTATCCCCAGAAGACGCTGGGGTTAGTTGTCGTTGACGGCCCGCTGCGGCCGTTTGGCGATAAGAAGATGATGGATGACTTTATTGCACCGCTTCGCGGACCGGACTATAAAACGCAAGCCGGTCAGTTCATCGACGGAATGTTGGGTCCCCAGGTATCGGCGGCGTTACGCGAACAGATCAAAACCTCGATGCTCAGCACACCCCAGTATGTCGCTATCAGCGCGATGGAGGGCATGAATGAGGAGTCAAACTGGAAACAGGATAAGATCGATGTTCCAGTGCTGGCGGTGTTGGCGAAGAGTCCGTTCTGGCCCGCGGACAATGAGCAGTTTTTTAGAAGTGTTGCGCCGAAGCTCGATTATCAGATGTGGGACGGGGTCAGCCACTTCCTGATGATGGAAAAGCCGAAAGAGTTCAACGCCGCGGTGATCGCATTTGTGGATAAGAGAGCGCTTCTTAAAAAGTAAGGCTTAAGGGTCTCTTACATTCGAAGACATTCTGTAATTGCTGCCTATTCAGTCTTCCGACTTTTTGACCGTCGTGCTTTTTGGCGGCGTTCACCAACACGAGTCGTGAGCGCGCCTTTTTCTGACTTGCCTTCAGTCTCGCGCCGCTCGCTCTTGCGCCGATCAGGTGTGGATCGGCGCTGCTTTCCATTGGGCGAACCTTTTTTGTCCATTGGATGGGGTCGATTGATACGACTGGAATTCGCGGGCTACGAGATGAGACTCACCTGTAATAGTTAGTATCAACTTTCCAACTGACAACGGTCTCAAGTGTCCACTACGCAGCAGACCCGCCCGAGGAGCCTTCGCCCTCCGAACCTTCACTCGTAGAAGATCCCGGATACGAGTCTCCCGGATGACTAGTCACCGGGGCGGCGTTGCCACTGACGGGAGCCGCCGGCGGTTCCGCGGGTGCCGCTGCGACGGCGGCGCCTTCTGCCGCTCCCGGGCTCTCCGTGAAGTACTCTTTGAGCTCTTTGCCTGGCTTGAAATAAGGGACGCGTTTGGCTGGAACATCAACGGGCTCGCCGGTTTTGGGGTTCCGGCCACGTCGCGGGCCTCGCTCGCGGGTTCGGAAGCTTCCGAAACCGCGCAGTTCGACCTTTTCCCCTTTGTGCAGCGCGCCGATTATCGAGCCGAAGACTGTTTCGACTATCACTTCGGCATCACGCTTGTTTAACTCAGCCGCTCGGGCCACTTCCTCAACAAGTTCTGCCTTAGTCATCTTTCTCCTGTGAGCCGCAGCAGCGGCTTTTTTCTAATTTGAATATCATCCGCGAGGCTGCGGCGAAAACCGCACAACGCGGGTTCATGAATGCTCGGAATACAAACCGCTTCAATTCAATGATGCTAAGACTCTTGGGGTATCAATGCCGTACAGCCCGCTCAAGTATCTACAGCGAAAAGGAGCAGAAATCAAGTCCTGTGAAGAAAAGTCCGTAGTCTGGATATAGGACCTATCCGAATATAGGACCTCTAGGACGAATAGGACCTGTATTCGGACCACCTACGGACCGCTCCGTTTGACATCGCTTCTTTCCGCCCTCTAGTATTTTTGTTGCCATTCTGTGTGCGGATGCATGTGGAAGTTATAAGGGAGAAACCTGGATTCATTGACTCAAATGACAACTCTTACAACCACGGCGGATGAAGAAACCGAAACTGGCATCGAAACCAGATCATTCATAACCCGCAATGTTCAAAAGACAATACTTTCCAACGGCCTCACCGTTCTGACCAAAGAGATGCACGACAAACCGGTTGTGGCCACGATGCTCTGGTATCGTGTCGGCTCGCGCAATGAGGAGTTGGGCCAAACCGGCAAGTCTCATTTCCTCGAACACATGCTGTTTAAGGGGACCGATCGCTATAAAAAGGGCGAGATCGATCTGATTACCCACTTGAACGGCGGTTCCAACAACGCCTTCACCTGGCTCGACTTCACTGCATATTACTTCACTTTTGCCTCTGATCGTTGGGAAGCGGCGCTTGAGATGGAGGCTAGCCGGATGCGGAACACTACGTTTGTCGAGGAGGAGTTCGCTTCGGAAAAGCAGGTCGTCGAAGAGGAATTGCGCATTGGGCTGGACGGTCCCTGGGAGGCGCTGGAAAACGAAGTGTGGGCCACGGCGTTTCGCCAGCACCCCTACCATTGGCCCACTGTAGGGTGGCTCGAAGATCTGGAAGCAGCCTCAGCAGCGGACATGAAGGCTTACTATGACAAGTGGTACCATCCGCGGCATGCTACCCTGGTAGTCGCTGGCGACTTCGACACCAGCGAGGTACATCGAAAGACCGAAGAGTTATTTGCCGGTATCCCGTCAGGACCGGCCATCGCTCCGCTAAAGCTAATCGAGGCGCCGCAGCGAGGCGAGAAAAGACTCATCGTCAAAAAGCAGACTCCGGTCGAACGCTTGTTGATTGGATTTCACGCACCCCAGGTCGCGCATCCGGATTCTTACGCGCTCAAGGTGGTGGAGGCGATTCTTTCTACCGGTAAGTCCTCGTGGCTATATCAGCGGCTAGTGGAGAGAGACCAATCCGTCACAAAAGCAGACGCCACCTACCACGACCACATCGATCCGTCGCTGTTTTACTTTCAAGCCGAGTTAAAACCCGGATTCACACTCGCCGAAGTCGAACGCGCGACATTCGAGGAAATCGAGCGACTGAAACGAGGAGAAGTCTCGCCGGGAGACATGGATAAGGCTCAGCGGCAGATAGAAGCGTCACTGGTGTTGAGCAGCGAGGAACCGCTGCAGCAGGCTATGCTATTGGGCCAGTATGAAACGATCGCTTTTGGCGAGGACGTTCCCGAAGATTCTCGCGGTTATCACTATCTGGATACGATGATGGAGCGGATTGCGGCGGTAACGACTGATGAGATCGCAAGCGTCGCTCAACGATATTTCAGTGAGGACAACCGCACAGTCGGCTACTTGATCGACGACACGAATTCGCCGGAGAGGGAGCGTGATAGTGCAACATAGTCAAAAACGTATCATGCGGCCGAGGCTCGACGTCGAACGTGTGGAGTTACCCAACGGTCTTGTCTTGCTGCTGTCGGAGAATCATTCGATTCCCTCAATATCAATAAACGCGATTGTCGGCGTGGGGTCGCGTTTCGAGTCTGATGCGAAGGCGGGACTGGCGTCGCTGGTCGGCGCGCTTCTCGACGCAGGCACCGCTACCAGAACCTCACAACAGATTGCGGAAACTATTGAAGCCGCCGGAGGTCAGCTCGGCACTTTTGGCGACTACCAATCGAGCGGCGCGGTAGTCAGGCTGCTGTCTAAAGATGCTGGTCTGGGGATAGATGTGTTATCCGATCTCCTGATCAATGCCAGCTTCCCTGAAGACAAGGTTCGTCAGGTTGTAGCTAGACGGACTGCCCAAATCCGAGCCCGGCTCGATGTGCCTCGCACCCAGGCCTCGGATGTGTTTAACGAAATTGTGTTCGAGGGTTCTCCGCAGCATCGCCCTGCGATAGGTTATGAGGCGACGGTCACGACGCTAGCCCGTTCTGATGTACAGGAGTTTTATCAACGCTATTACGTCCCGCAAAACACAATGATCGCAATAGCCGGTGACATCGACAAAAACAAAGTAAAGGGCATTGTTGAGGCGACCTTTGGAAAATGGCAGCGCTCCGCGGAGTTCCAGCCGCCCCACGTGCCTCGGCCCCGCCGCCAGACTTCTCCGATCGAAAGGTTCGTCAGCGCAGCAAAAGAACAAGTCAACGTCGTGGTGGGTCACCTCGGAATCGAACGCAAAAACCCGGACTATTACAGCTTGCTGGTTATGGATACGATACTCGGGTCAAGTCCGGGGTTTACTTCGCGCATTCCTCGAATTCTGCGGGACGAGCAGGGGCTTGCTTACAGCACGTTCAGCAACATCACCTCGAGCGCCGGGCTCGATCCGGGCCGGTTCATTGCCTACATCGGCACCGCCCCTGAGAATTTGGAGCGCGCCGTCGAGGGGTTGCGTGGCGAGATCGTCCGAATAGTAGAGGGAGGCGTTACGCCCGAGGAGTTAGAAACGGCTCAGCTGTATCTGACTGGAAGCTTTGTCTTTCACTTTCAGAGGAACTCGCAAATTGCCGAGTTTCTACTCGAGGCTGAGACTTACGGGCTTGGGTTCGATTATCTGGAAAAATACCCGGATTTGATCCGCGCCGTCACCGTCGAAGAAGTTGGTCGTGTGACTCGACAGTATATCGACCCGCAGAATCTAACAACGGTCGTTGTCGGTCCGGTCGAAGAGAAGTAGTAGTCGGTAGTCCGTGGTCAGAATATAGGTCCTATACGTCCTATATGTCCTATATCCGGACCACGGACTATTAGAAGGAGTCTGATGAACCACCATTCCTCAAAGCGCTTGCTTGCCGTTCTGATGTTTGCCGCTTTACTAGTTGCATCGGCAACAGGCGCTGCGAACCTGCCGCTTCCCACTCCCGAGGCTACGTCGAGCATAACGACCCGGGATTTGAAAATGCACCTTACTTTTCTGGCGTCGGAGGAACTCGGCGGGCGATATACACTGAGTCCCTCCAACCGCGTAGCCGCTCGCTATCTTGCCTCACAGCTGGAGTCCTACGGTTATCGCGGAGCCGCGCGAGATGGCTCCTTCTTTCAGCGCGTTCCGCTCAGCTACCGGAACGTGGATCGCGCCGCGAGCCGGGTAACGCTGAACATCGCAGGCGCGAAACGCGAGTTCAACTTTGCAGATGGCTTTCTCGCCGATGTCCCGACCGACATGAATGTCAGCGGCGGATTGGTTTTTGTCGGATACGGACTCTCGTCCCCTCGAAACAACTATGACGATTACGCCGACCTCAACGTGAAGGGCAAGATCGTAGTTATGGCGGACGGCACCCCGGACTCGCTCAAGGGTGTGAGACTGAATACCGACGAAAGCGCCGACGCAGCTGCCCTGGCGCACGGGGCGATCGGGGCTATCAGGATTCCGGATGCGCAGACACTGCTTACCTGGGATCAGCTCAAAGTTTGGCTAGGGGGTCAGCAACAGCTCGGATTGCCCCCGCGCAAAACAAGAGCGGGAAAGAGTCTTCCTCAGATCAACGCTGGACCGGACTTAATCAAGGCAATTGCGAAGTTGATGGGGAAAGAGAGCTCGGACCTGATTGGCGTCAAGGTGAAACCCGCGGAACTTGGAGCCAACGCCGAAATAAAACTTCGTGTCGATGTAAAGGAAGCGCCACCAGCGCAGAATGTCGTCGCCATACTCGACGGCGGCGACCCGAAGCTCAAGGATGAGTTCCTGGTTTTGAGCGCACATTACGATCACCTGAAGACCGGTGACAACGGAGAGGTTTATCACGGTGCGGATGATGACGGTTCCGGAACAGTATCGGTTCTCGAGATTGCGCAGGCGTTCTCGCTTGGTCCGCGGCCAAAGAGGTCGATCCTGATCGTGTTTCACACCGGGGAGGAGCTCGGATTGTTCGGCTCTGAATACAACGCCGACTACGATCCAGTGGTGCCGCTGGATAAACTGGTGGCCAATCTCAATATAGATATGGTAGGCCGCAGCCGGCCGGCCGGTGACGATGACCCCCGCGACGCTCACCTTACCGATAAAGATTCAATTTACATCATCGGCGCGGACAAGCTCTCGACCGAGCTAAACAGGCTCAGCGAAGACACCAACCTCGCAACGTCGCGGATGAAGTTCGACTACTTGTACAACGACGAGAGACACCCTGAGCGGTTTTACTATCGTTCAGACCACTACAACTACGCCAAGCACGGTATACCGATTATTTTTTATTTTACCGGGGTGCATCGCGACTATCACAAGCCAAGCGACGTTGTTGAAAAGATTGACTTCGAAAAGATGGAGCGAATCGACCGGATGATCTTCGCAACCGGTTGGCGCGTAGCGAATCTGGATCATCGTCTGGTCGTCGATAAACGGTAATAGTCCGAAACTGCGGCGAAAAGAGGCAACATGAGAAAAGCGCGAATTGTGTGTCTGGCTTTTTCCGTTGCTATCCTTTGCGCTTCTTTCGCACGGTCGGTTGCCCAGGAGCAGGAATCACTCTTTGAACGCATTCGAGGCGAACACGAGTCGCTCGAGAAAACGCTGCACAACCAGAACATTGCATTCTCCTTGATTGCGCCCGCGGCGGTCGAGTCCCAGTCGATCGATGTAAAGCACTACCGGTTGCAACTACAACTGATTCCCAACGAATCTGGTACCGCAGGCATCGTCAAGGGAGTGGTTACCATTACCGGCGAGACATCCGCGACGGTCGGCCAGATCATCGTGGATGCTCATAAAAACCTGAGTATCGAGTCGGTCAGACTCGACGGCGTCCAGAACAACTTTCTTCGAAACAAGTCTGATATCGTCGTCGCCTTCCCGGCTCAGGTGCCTGCCGCACGGTCGTTCACAATAGTCATCCAGTATCAAGGGCCGGGTTCGGGCGCTGGAATCGGCGGAGGGCTGCTGTTTACGCGTCACGGGCCTAATTTGGTGCCGGTGGTTGCGAGTCACAGCGAGCCGTTTGGCGCACCGCTGTGGTGGCCGTGCGTCGACAATCCTGCAGACAAGGCCACCGCCGAAATCGAAGTTACCGTGCCTGCGGGTAATCAAGCCGCGTCAAACGGCGTGCTCGATAGGATTCAAACCAACGTCGACCAGACGGTAACTTATTTCTGGCGGGAGGACTCGCCGCTCTCTACTTATCTTGTCTCGGTTGCGGCAACAAACTACGAGAAACTCGAAGACACCTATACCGCGCTCGATGGCGTTACCAGAATGCCCCTGGTTTATTACGTTTACCCGGAACACCTGGATTTTGCTCGCGTCAAGTTCGCGGTCACCCGTCAGGCGATGGAGATCTACGCGCGGCTGTTCGGCGAGTATCCTTTTCTTCGCGAAAAGTACGGCATGGCTGAATTCCCGTTTGGCGGGGCGATGGAACATCAGACGATCACCAGCATCAGCTCGGGGCTGGTGGCCTCGGTTACCAGCAGCGGCCAATCAACAATTGTTCACGAATTGGCGCATCACTGGTGGGGCGATCTGGTAACGATGAGAACCTGGGACGACATCTGGCTAAACGAAGGTTTCGCCACGTATTCCGAGGTGCTGTTTTTCGAGCAGTTTTCGGGTGTCGCTCCCGGTGAATTGTTAGCTAGAAGCTACGATGACGGGAATGTGGATGGCGCATTGGGCGGAACGGTGACGGCTGAGAATCTCGACAATCCGTTTGATGATAACGGTGCAGTCTACAGGAAAGGCGGGTGGGTTCTGCATATGCTCCGTCACGTCCTCGGTGACCAGAAATTCTTCGATGCGCTAAGGCAATATGCAGTGCGATACGCTTTTTCAAACGCTTCAACAACGGACTTCCAGCGAGTATGCGAGGATGTTTACGGAGCGTCGCTTGATTGGTTCTTCAAACAATGGATCTACGCGCCCGGCCGGCCGGTCTACAAAATTTCAACCGAGATAGGCGCGGCGGACGCCAGTGGAAACTACGCAGTGACGGTGACGGTCAAGCAGAAGCAGTCGCATCAAATACCGGGGCGCGAGGACGCTAATTACATAATGCCGCTCGATCTAACTCTTCACTATGCAGATGGCACGAGCGAAACCAGAGTAGTATTTAACGATAAACGCAAGCAGCGGTTTACGGTTATGGTTTCAAAGCAGCCCCTGGGTGTGGGCCTCGATGAGTTTCATTGGGTCCTGAGGAAGATTAAATAGATCAGAGTGTTCTTTGCCGGATTGTTCCACTTGGCGTGATCAGGCGGTCGATATCCATTCGCAGCTCGACCGGGATCGACTTGTTGAAACAATAGCGGCCCGAGAACCGGGTGACCAGACCTTCATGAGCGAGATCCTCGAGCACGCTCCGAACGTCATCTCGTCTTACGTGGGGAATCGAGTGGGCTATTTCGTCCAGACTTACGACGCGATAGGCGTGATTCATGCCGTAGGCTAGAAGCATAAGCCTCAGATTCTCACGTCCGATATGAGTGCCAAGCGACGCTGCCATTCCCGTCATTCCTCCCTAATACGACCTTATAACCGACAAATAACCGACAATTTCAAAGTGTCCTCCGCCGGTCGCGCGCTTGGAGCAGGGCGACTTGAAGAGTCCCCCTATTACAGCTTGACGCAAATGCCCAACAACGTCATGCAGAGAACGAAAAAATGACAACTACTGTTTCATGCCAGTGCGGCAGGGAATGCAACTTGAAACCTCGGTTGGCGGGTTGCTAAGATGCTCGGTCCTGGATAGAACGTTAGTTAGGTCAGAGCTCATCACTTGCTTGCCGTGCAGCCACTTAGCGTGATCTCTGAGACGCACATCGACGTAAGATTCAGTGACTACAGTGATTACAATGTCTGAATTTATCAAAGTCGCAAAAATATCCGATATTCCTGTGGGCCGGTCTGCTGTCATTGAAATGGACGGACGGACCATCGCATTGTTTAATGTCAACGGCGAGTTTTTCGCCCTCGATAACACCTGTATGCACCGAGGGGGTCCTTTAGGTGAGGGTTTCGTCGATCAAAACAACCTTACCGTCCAGTGCCCGTGGCACGGATGGGTCTACAGCCTTGCCACCGGAGCATCGCCGATGGACTCGATGGCAAAAGTCGAGAAGTTTGACGTAAAAGTTGAAGGAGAAGAAGTAATGATCGCGCTCGATTGAGCGCGAAGCCGGGGAGGAGCCGGACTAATTGAGTTCAACCAACGAAGCGTTTGATGTCACAATCATCGGAGCGGGACCCGGCGGATATGTGGCCGCCATTCGAGCAGGTCAGTTAGGCTTAAAAACCGCAATAGTCGAAAAAGACAAGAACCTTGGCGGAACCTGTCTCTTGCGCGGGTGCATACCGACCAAATCACTCTTGCACACCGCAGACTTGCTGGACGAGTTCAAACACGCAAAAGAACACGGTATCGTTGCCGGACCCGTCTCGCTCGACTTCGATCAAGCACAAAAACGTAAGGGCAAGGTCGTACTGAAACTCGCAAAGGGCGTCGAGTTTCTAATGCGCAAGAACAAGGTTCAAGTCTTTAAAGGAAGCGCGCATATCGACGGCCCGGGTCGCATTACCGTAACCGGTTCAGATGGGTCAACCCAGACTGTTCAGACTAAAAATATAGTCATAGCCACCGGTTCAGTACCTCGGTCATTTCCCAGCCTTCCCATTGACGGTCAACAGATCATCACCAGCGATGAGATCCTGGAGCTAAAGGAGATTCCGAAATCGCTGATCGTTCTTGGCGCCGGAGCCGTGGGTGTGGAATTCGCCTCGATGTTCGCTCGTTTCGGGACGGACGTGACGATTCTCGAGTTGCTGCCGCGTTTGCTGCCAATCGAAGACGAAGAGATCAGCGCCGAACTGGCCAAGTCGTTCAAGAAACAGGGAATCAAGGGATTCACCAGCGCGAACTTCAAATCTGCGGTAAAGGAAAACGCCCTTGTTCGGGTTGTCGCCCAAATCAATGACGAGGACCGGGAGTTCACTGCCGAAAAGTTCCTGGTGGCAGTCGGGCGTCGCGCCTTTACCGACGGGCTGGGACTCGAGAACACCAAGGTCGAATTGGAGAAGGGCTATATCAAGATCGATGATCACATGCGTACCGCTGAACCAAACGTTTACGCGATCGGCGATGTGATACCCACGCCGTGGCTAGCGCACGTCGCTTCGGCGGAAGGGATTCTGGCGGTCGAAACTATCGCAGGTAAGAACCCCCGCCCGATCAACTACGATCGGGTGCCCGGGTGCACGTACTGCCAGCCCGAAGTCGCGAGCGTTGGTCTGACCGAAGCAAAGGCACGCGAGCGCGGCTACGAGGTAAAGGTTGGCCGCTTTCCAATTCCGGTCGTCGCAAAGGCGCAGATCCTCGGCTCGTCCGAAGGGTTGGTGAAAGTCGTGAGCGACGCGCGCTATGATGAGGTGCTTGGTTTGCACTTGATCGGCCCACACGCGACTGAATTGATAGTCGAAGGCTGTGTCGCGTTGCAGATGGAATCAACCGTCGAAGAATTGATAAACACGATGCATGCGCACCCAACCGTGTCCGAGAGCATGCACGAAGCATTTGAAGACGCGCACGGAATGGTTATTCATGTTTAGAACATGTTTCTGGTTTCTGGTTCGTGGTTTCTAGTTCCGGAACCAGAAACCACAAACCAGAAACCAGAAACCGCGATATGGAACTCGACAAGCGCCAACAACTCGATCTGTTGTTCTTCATGAAGCTGACTCGGTCGCTGGAGGATCGCCTCGACAATCTCTACAAGCAGGGCAAGATCGTCGGCGGGCTTTTTCGCAGTCTGGGTCAGGAAGCAACCGCTGTAGGTTCGGCTTTTGCCCTCGATGCAAAACAGGGGGACATCCTCTCTCCGTTGACTCGTGACCTCGGTGCATTGCTGGTGATGGGCGCATCACCGCGCGAGGTCTTCGCGAACTACCTCTGGCGGGCATCGTCGCTCTCTCGCGGACGTGACCAGAACATACACATCACCGATCTGAAGCGCGGTTTCATCGGTACGATTAGTCCACTCGGCACGCTTGTCGCTGTGATGAACGGGGTGATGCTGGCGTCCAGAATGCAGAAAAGGAAATCGGTCGGCATGGTGTACATCGGCGACGGCGGAACAAGCACCGGCGCGTTCCACGAAGCGGCGAATTTCGCGGCAGTGCAGAACCTGCCGCTGGTCATCGTCGGCGAGAACAACTCGTACGCTTACACGACCCCGACCACCAAACAGATGCGAATTCTGAATCTGGCGGATCGAGTAAAGGCTTACGGTATCCCAAGCGAGATCATCGACGGCAACGATGTCCTGGCGGTCTATCGCTCCGCCCAGCGCGCAGTCGACAGAGCGCGCGAGGGCGGCGGCCCGACATTCATCGAGGCAAAGACCTTTCGGATGCGAGGGCACGCCGCGCACGATAATCAGTCATACGTTGCCAAAGAAGTGCTCGATCAATGGAGAAAACGAGATCCGATTGCGCATCTCGAAAAAGCTCTGACAGAGAACAAAGTCGCCGGCGCGGGCGACATCGCGCAGGTTAACAAGCGAGTCGAGTCACTTCTAGACGAGGATTTGGCCTGGGCAGAAAGCCAACCCTCGCCGTTGCCCGAGGACGCGCTCGGTGATGTGTACGCCGGAGACGCGAGGCCCAAAGCAGTAAGCGTTGGAGGAGAGGAATGAAACGTGATGCGTGATGCGTGATGCGTGATGCGTGACGCGTGACCGAAAGAAGGTGCTGGTCACGAATCACGTTTCACGCATCACGCATCACGTATCACGCATCACGTTTCAATCATAACTATGGCAGCCATTACACTACTCGAAGCGATTCGGCAGGGGCTCTGGGAAGAAATGGAACGCGACGAACGCGTATTTCTTCTCGGCGAGGATATCGGCGTCTACGGCGGGGCATTTAAAGTTACCGAAGGCTTCGTGGGCCGCTTCGGCGAAGGGCGGGTCATTGATACGCCGATTTCCGAATCGGCCATCGTCGGCGCGGCGTGCGGCGCGGCGATGATGGGGATGCGCCCGGTTGCCGAGATGCAGTTTATTGATTTCATCTCCTGTTGCTTTGACATCCTTACCAACTACGCGGCGACCAGCCGTTATCGTCAGGGCATTGGTATTCCGATGGTTGTCCGCGGACCGTGCGGAGGCGGCGTCCACGGCGGCCCGTTTCACTCGCAAAACGTAGAGTCGTTTTTCCTAAACACCCCCGGCTTAAAGATGGTCGAGCCTTCCACGCCGTACGACGCGAAGGGGCTCATCAAAGCTGCCATACGCGACGAGGATCCGGTGCTCTTCTTTGAGCACAAGTTCTTGTATCGCAACCCCAGGATCAAACAGGAGGTGCCTACCGACGACTACATCGTGCCGATCGGTAAGGCGGCGATCCGTCGTGAAGGTAGCGACCTCTCGATCATCACTTACGGCGCGATGGTTTACACTGCGCTCGACGCCGCGGAAAAGCTAAAGGAAGAAGGTTTAGACGCAGAAGTCATCGACTTGAGGACGCTGTTGCCGTTCGACCGGGACACAGTCCTGGAATCGGTGAAAAAGACAAGCAAGGTCATAATCCTTCACGAGGCCACCCGCACCGGTGGCATGGCGGGCGAGTTGACTGCGGTCATCAACGAAGAAGCCTTCGATCACTTGGATGGCCCGGTGCTGCGAGTCACCTCAATTGATACCCCGGTTCCTTACGCCCCGCCGCTGGAAGAATTCTTTTTGCCGCAGGTGGACGATGTGCTAAAGGCTGCTCGCGCGCTGGCAGCCTATTGAAATGGTCCGTGGTCCGTAGTCCGTAGCAAGGCAGAAGCGTCTCTCGCCGAGGATTGACTACGGACCGCGGACTACGGACTACGGACCACGGACCACCAGATTGGAGAACCAATGAGCGAAGAAGTGAAGATGCCGCAGATGGGCGAATCAATCGCCGAGGGAACGATAGTCAAGTGGCTTAAGCACGTCGGAGACTCGGTCAAACGAGACGAACCGCTTTTTGAAATTTCAACCGACAAGGTTGACGCCGAAATCCCTGCGCCAACGTCCGGAGTGCTCTCTGAGATAAAGGTCCAGGAAGGCGAAACCGTTGCCGTAAACACCGTGGTCGCCGTGATAAATGGCGGTGGCGGCGCAGCAGCAAAACCCGCGGCTACAGAGCCCGCAAAGGAAGCGCAGGCGCCACCAAAACAAGAACCCAAACAAGCACAGCCTCAACCGGCGGCGGCTGAACCGGCCAAGCCGGCAGCTCAGGCGCCGCCTGCTGCCCAGCCGGCGCCCCCGGCGGACGCAACCGCAGACGCTCGAGACCTCGGCGACGAGGCGTCCTCAAAAGATGAGTCGCGCAAAACGCGGTCTTCGCCGGTGGTTCGCAAAATCGCTGAGGAACACGATGTAGACATCTCGCAAATCGAGGGCACCGGGATCGGCGGGCGTGTTACCAAGCAGGACATACTGAGCTTTGTCGAGAACAAGGGGGCCGGCGCCAAACCGGCAGCAGCCCCTCCGGCGACTGCCGCACCGCCTGCAGCTCCTTCGCCCGCAGCTCCTCCAGCGCCATCGACACAGCCCGCGCGAGCCGCGGCTCCCGCTCAAGCTGAAGCTGGTCCGCAGCCGTTTGCCGAAGGTGACCGGGTCGAGATCGAACCCATGTCGATCATGCGCCGGCGCATCGCCGAACGAATGGTCGAAAGCCGTCACATCTCCGCGCACGTGACCTCGTTCATGGAGGTCGACTTCAGCAAGACCGCGAAACTCCGCGAGGGGCTGAAGGGCGAATTCGAACGCGATGGCGTTAAGCTGACTTTCATGCCTTTTATCATCAAGGCGGTGATCGAAGGGATCAAAAAGTGGCCAATCGTTAATTCGTCGATTTGGGGCGATCAGATCGTTTACAAGAAAGACATCAACGTCGGAGTGGCGGTCGCGCTGGATTGGGGTTTGATCGTGCCGGTGATTCGAGGGGCGGACGAGAAATCTTTGCTTGGGCTTGCGAGGGCTGTTAACGATCTCGGCGAGCGGGCTAGAAAGAAACAGCTAAAGCCCGACGAAGTTCAGGGCGGGACGTTCACCATCACCAACCCAGGTTCGTTTGGTGGTTGGGCAGGCACGCCCATCATAAACCAGCCGCAAGTCGCGATCCTCGGAGTAGGGGTGATCAAGAAGCGGCCGGTGGTTGTCGACGACGCCATTGCTATTCGTCAGATCGGCGTTTTGGGGTTGAGCTTCGACCATCGGATCATAGATGGCGCCGTGGCCGATCAGTTCCTTGCGACGGTTCGCGATGTGATCGAGGCAGCGGAATATACGAGTTGAATGATGCGTGAAAAGTCCGTAGTCCGTAGTCCGTAGTCCGTGGTCCGTAGTCCGTAGTCCGTAGTGAATAGTCAGAAGTGTGTAGCCAGACGTCCACGGACTACGGACTACGGACTACGGACTTTTCACGCATCACGCATCACGATGTCAACACAAGCATCTCCAGATTGCCGTATATGTGAAGCCCGATGGCTAGGCAACGTTTCGTACGACGACGGTCTGCGGTTGCAAGAGCGTTCGGTCGAAGATCTGCGCACCGGGAACGCGCCGGAACAATTACTCCTTCTCGAGCATCCTCACGTCTTCACCCTTGGACGAGGAGCTGACAGCGCCAACATTCTGGCCGACCAACAACAGCTCCGATCCAACCTGGTTGAAGTACACGAGACCGGCCGCGGTGGCGACGTAACCTATCACGGTCCCGGCCAGCTGGTCGGCTACCCGATCATCAACCTCAAACCGGATCGCTGCGACGTCCATCGTTATGTTCGAGATATCGAAGAAGTGTTGCTCAGAACAATTGCGGAGTTTGATGTCACGGGAACTCGGATCGCCGGGCTGACGGGCGTTTGGGTAGGCAATGAGAAGATCGGAGCGATAGGGGTGAGGATTGCACGCTGGATAACAAGCCACGGGTTCGCGCTGAACGTCAACACCGATCTCAGTTACTTCAAGATGATCGTCCCGTGCGGAATAACGGGCAAAGGCGTTACCTCACTTTCCCAGATCCTTGGTCGCCAGGTGGATATGAGGGAAGTCGCCGGTGTCCTTGTCCGCCATTTCAAAGAAGTATTTCAGCGCGATGTAATCGGGCCAAGCAACCAATAGCATCGAGCTCTCCGCTTCACGTTAACACTGTCCAGCCTTCGGTCGTACTAACAGCTATCGACAATCTTTACCACAAGCACAGGTTCTGAATCTCCTGGGGAGTCAGCGGTTTGGACTTATAAGCGTCGTCTCCTGATTTCTTGATCAATTCATCGAATTTCTCTTTCACGTGTTTTTCCAAGTCGGTCATGCATATGCCGTAGGGGGAAGGCGCGACGAAGCGCGTCGGGTGCTCAATGAGTTGTTCAGGTTGTCAAAGCGAACCTATGTATCCCCTTATGTCCTCGCATACATTTATGCGGGTCTTGGGGAGAAAGACCGGGCATTCGAGATGCTGGAAAGGGCATATCAGGAGCGTGATTCCCACCTCGTTGACGTCTCGTTGGATCCGAGACTCGACCTTATACGCACAGATCCTCGTTATGCTGATTTGCTCAGGCGCGTAGGGCTGGCTGTGTAGCTTTTCAACCAGGCCGGTAATCCCTCACCAAGTGAATCTGCCGCTTCGCACAAGTGGAGTACTTCAGGTATCATTTTGGCCGCACCAGTGGCTCAAGCTTCAGCAAAGAATATATGGAAGGTCCCGCATGTTTTA
>DASRIZ010000103.1:0-3889 GCA_035649735.1 Blastocatellia bacterium
GTTGTGGCCTTGGTTGACTTAATGGTCACCGACCTGGCTTCCCTTTGGCCCCCAGCGTCGGTGGCTGGGGTCGCCGCCCGACTCCTTTGCGGCGGCCCCATTTTAGTGGAGCATCAAATCGACGTAACGAACCATGCAGGCATCGTGCATTCCACGGTGCCTTCCCCTCAAGGTCGAAACCGAGTCTGCGAGAACGAGGTCGCTCCCTACTCATCACCGCTCGTCAGTTGGGTGATGCATTCACCACAGCTTTACTAGCGCTTAGTTACCTCTCATTTATTGCCGACTTAGCGTGACTCCGTAGGATTGTTGTCGCGTTTGGACTTCCTGCACACGACTTAGCCCTCCATGGTGTCACATCGCGCTATGGAGGGCTCTTCATGCAAGGCACTCCCTCACAGGGGAAACCAGGGGAAAGGCTATCAATATAAAATCCTTCCTTCTCACTTGCGCAATATTCGGCTGAGGCTAATCTCACCAACACACTCATCGATAACGCTTTAGACGTGGCTGAAACTTACTTTCATCTCCAGACCTCGACCTACAAAACTGCTTCCAATGGCTACATCATTTGCAGCCCATAGAAGCCAAACGTTAACCAATGCCGATCGGACATTGCAGAGACGCCGCTACAGCTCTTTTGTCGAGGGGGCTAAGCGGGGAAGTCAAGGATGTCCGCTTTTGGGTCAAAAGCGGCCAAAATCCAATGTTCGGACGTCTGGTTTGCCCCCAATAGCGACCAAATATCGGCCATGTAGCGACCCGGGCAAAGATGGGTTCGTATCCAGTTATTAGCTATTTCGCGACCGCCGCCGTGGGTGCGATCGCCTTTTACATCGCACAAAGAGCGTTGAGGCTCGGAGCCGGACCGTCACTGCTTGGTGCCTTGCTTGTCGTTCTATCGCCGCCGGTTCTTGAAAATTTGTGGGGTGGTCTCGCAAACCAACTTCTTGCCACTGTCCTTGTGGCGGGGGCCTTCTTCGCTACCGTCGCGCGCCGCGACTTTCTTTGCCTCATGCTGCTCTTTTTGGCGTTGTTGATGACGGAAAACGCTGTGTGGGCACCCCTTGCAGCAGCTATGACCGTCATGCTGCGCCCCAAGCCACAGAATCATCGCCGGGTGTTAACCGCCGTCGCCATGTTCTTGCCGGTAGCAATGTGGCTGGGCCTCCGACTTACCTTCTTCGGCGGAATTGGGGGTACCTATGCAACAGAGGGATATACGCCGCTTTCAAACTTTCTACAGCTGATTTTCTACAAGTTGAGGCATATCCATAAATTGTTCCTCACATACCATCCGCTTTTGCCAAATCCTGTCGCCGATGAACCGGCACCATTCGATCGGATAATTTACGTTAGTACGGCACTCGTCCTCTACGGACTGCTTTTTCTATTGGCACTTCGCATTCTTTCCGAGGCAGTGAACTACATTCGCTATGCCATACAGGAGAAGCGCATGCCTATTGTGAATCTCACTTTTCTACTCACTCTATGGGCTCTGACTGCACTCGCGTTCGATTTCGCGCTCCCGCTCAAGTCAGAAAGATATGCCACGTCGGTGGTCATGTTCGCTTGGCCTGCGTTAGTGGCCGAAGTCGAGAAACGGAACAAAACAATCATTTGGCTTGGCCTAGCGTTGTGCTGCGTCATGTCATTGGCCCGAAGTTCATACGCATTTATCGAGCACTTGGAGCCAGCATCGATGAGCAGCCAACTCATGACCGATGCCTTGCGTCAAATGCCAAACCTACATCAGCAGAATTATGAGGCATGCAAAAGCCACGGTGTCTTTGCTACGATGGAAAATCACCAGTGGAACGCAAGAGCTCGAGTCCTTGAACAGGCTTTCTGCCCGAGTTCGCAATGTCCACTTCTCTAATCGGTCGACTGCAGCAGCTTGCGATGGGTCAACAGCGTGCGCAGCTTCTGGCTGCGTAACGTCTTTGCATGCACGGGGCGATAAAGTCCCGCCCGCATCATCTGCGCGATACCGCGGGCGTCACATAGATCAACAAGACCGACCGCAATGTGCGCTCGTGTCTCTGCCAGCAATGCCCGCTTTGTGCTGGCTCAACCGGTCGCCGCAACGCGTGATTCAAGCATGTGCGCGGCGGTTCGGACTGCCTGTTGACGCCTCGGTAGCGGCCAATTCTACCCACCGCGTGTGCGCGCAAATTGCGCCACGAATCCATGCGAGGTGACGGCCTCAACGATGGACCGGCCGCGGCGTCGAGGACCAGACCGTAATCCCCAAGCGATTTCCGCAATGCCGTCAAGCCCGTGAGCTTTATCGAAGTGGTAATCATTTTTTGCCGCTCCCGGATGAACGACTCCATTCTAGACTTGTAGCCCAATCGACCGGCTAACGAGCTTTGAGACTGGCAGGCCCTTCTCACACACAATAGTAGTGGGGAATGCAAGCGTAATCTTTATAGGTCGACGATGTCCTCGCTCTTGGATATGACCAGGGTAAAGCACCTGCTCTGCTTGGGTGCTCACTGTGACGACATCGAAGTTGGTGCCGGCGGTACCATCTTGCGTCTCGTAGAATCCCATCCTGAACTTGAAGTGCGGTGGGTTGTTTTAGGGGGAGAGAATCCGGAGCGCGTCAAAGAGGCGCAGCGCTCGGCAGGGCACTTTCTGGCCGGTGTCGCCAAGAGCGAAGTGAATATCTTTGGCTTCCGAGATGGCTTTCTTCCGTTCGAGGGCGAGCAGGTCAAAGAGACGTTCGATGAGCTTCAGTCGAACGTTCAGCCGGATCTCATCTTCACCAACCATCGCGACCACCACCAGGACCATTGCCTAGTTTCGCAATTGACGTGGAATACCTGGCCCCACTCAGTCATTCTCGAATACGAGATCGCGGAGTATAATGGCGACTTTGGGCATCCCAACTTTTTCGTCCCACTCTCCGAGGAACAATGCCAGACGAAGGTGAGCCGGCTGTTCCAAGCGTTTCCTTCTCAGGTGGAGCGGCAATGGTTCAACGAGGACGTGTTCTGGGCGCAGCTGCGATTACGTGGTGTCGAATGCAACGCGCCTTCTCGCCTCGCCGAGGCATTTTTCGTGCGCAGGCTCGTTGCCTGACCTTCACATAGGGAAACCGGGTTACTTCGCTATTCCAATCCGATTCGAGTTGAGACGTCGGATACCGTGGTGGAATGCAAGCGCCATCCAACCAAGGCTGCGCGGATTGCCGGCACGGACACTACGTATGCCTCGATACCCACCGAAAACTCTCGGCTATTCCGCCCCCGGTCACATTTTCTACATCAAGCGCCATAAGACCTGCGACCAACTTTCCAAAGTGCCGGCATCTCTTCGACCGCCAAAAATTCCCACGCTTGGAGTTAATAGCCATGTGGCCGCCAGACTTCGCGCGTCAGCGTCCCCAGAAGTATTTTGATATCCAGCCATACGCTCCAATTCTTGATGTACCAAAGATCGAGCTCGACACGTTTCGACATCAAACCAAGGGTTCGCGTCTCACCGCGATAGCCATTTAGCTGTGCCCAGCCGGTGATTCCCGGTTTAAATTGATAACGAAAGGCATAAGCGGCAATCAGGCTTTCATATTCGCAGTCATGAGCGGCTGCGTGCGGCCGCGGGCCGACCAGCGACATCTCGCCACGTAACACATTAAATAGCTGCGGAAGTTCGTCGATGTTTGTGCGACGTAGCCAACGTCCTAGTCTTGTAAAACGGTGGTCCTCTCGAGTAGCTTGTCGAACGACCGGCCCATCCTCTAGAACTGTCATGCTGCGGAATTTGAAAATTCGAAATAGGCGACCGTTGAAACCGCTACGCCATTGCGTGAATATAATCGGCCCGTTCGAATCGAGCTTGATCAAAAGAGCGACAGCAATCATTACGGGCGCCAGCAGTAAGA
>DASRIZ010000104.1:0-26090 GCA_035649735.1 Blastocatellia bacterium
CCCCAAATGATCTCTTGGGCGACATTGACGTCCTTCTCGAGACGATGGCTGGTATGCAAACAAGCCCGCCGACCATCGACCGCGTCGAAGCGGCAAAGGCAAAACTGATCGCCTCAATGGCCGATCGACTCAAAACGACGGCCGGCGCAGCGGAAGTGATACTGGATATCGAAACTTTCGGTTTGGGAAAGGATTACGTTGTTACCTTTGCCGATCGGGTCAACGCAATTACTCCATTAGACGTGCAGAACGCCGCCCAGAGTTACTTCAAGCCGAAATCGGTTGCCATAGTTATTGCCGGTTCCGCCGGCCGATTCGAGGCGCCAATGAAGAAGGTTGGCACGGTCACTGTCCTTAAGTAAACCAGGTCCTCACTCGTACAAGAGTCCCAGAATCGATGGAAAGTCACACTAGTAATCTCGGCTCGAGCGCCAAGGCGGCGCGAGTGCGCTTGATGTTTGCGGAGATTGCGCCTCGATATGATCTTCTCAACCACACGTTGTCCCTTAATATCGACAGACGTTGGCGACGGCTGGTCATCAGGCAGGTGGCAGATCGATTGCGGCGTTCAGGCGCGGTGGCGCTCGATCTCTGTTGCGGAACTGCTGACTTATCGTTGGAGCTGGGCGCGCTGGCGCCGACGTACGGGGTCGATTTCTGCCATCCGATGTTGGAGCTTGGGAAAAAAAAGATCCGCCGAGCCAGTCTCCCCATTGAACTTGTCGAAGGGGATGCGCTGAGGGTTCCGTTTGCCGACTCTATGTTTGACGTAGTGACTGTTGCGTTCGGGCTGAGGAACGTCGATGGTACAAGGGACGGACTGCGCGAGATTTATCGCTTGCTGAAGCCGGGTGGTCGCGGCGTCGTTCTGGAGTTCTCCCGACCGCAACTCCCGATCTTCCGCAGCTTGTTTCGCTTCTATTTCACGCAGTTACTTCCGCGCATCGGAAACGCTGTATCAGGGTCGAGTTTCGCCTATCAGTATCTGCCGGACTCGGTCCAGGCATTCCCCGATCAAAAAGAGTTGGCCGCGATGATGCGGACAGTTGGTTTTTCAGAGGTCAGATACTACAATCTGTTTGGCGGTGTTGCCTCGCTTCACGTCGGTGATAAATAAGATTTACGGAAGACCTCGGAGCGCGAGCCGACGTATCATAGTTTCAAAGCAACTGGGACAGCATGGGCATATCTCAGAGGACTGCATGAGTACTGACGCGATCAGGTTTTTTCTCGATCGATACGGTCTTACCAAGGGCGATATCGACAAGTTGCTTTCAGCGGCGTTGGCGCGAGGCGGCGACTATGCGGATCTTTACTTTGAGTACCGGGTCGCCAATAGCGTCAACATCGAAGAGCAGATCGTCAAGCAGGCGACAAAGTCGATCGCCCAGGGGGTCGGCGTACGGGTGATCACTGGCGACAAGACGGGCTACGCATACACGGATGACGTTGCTTTTGACGCAATCCGGCGTGCAGCGGAGACCGCCAGTCATATTGCCAGAAGCGGCGGGAGTACACAGATCACTGGCGTGAACGCGACACCTACTAGATTAAATTCGTATCCGGTTAAGGTTCCGGTCTCGTCCATTGAGCTGGCGCGGAAGATTGAATTGATTGAGCACGCCGACAGGGCGGCTCGAGGCTTTGATCCGCGGATTCGCGAGGTCCAATCATCGGTTAATGACGAGCTGAAGTATGTGATGATAGCGTCGTCCGATGGACGTCTTGTTGGCGATGTTCAGCCGCTCGCGCGATTCGGGATTTCCTGTATTGCCGATGACGACGGCAATCTCCAGGTGGGACGCTCGGGAGGAGGAGGCCGAATCGGCATAGACTTCTTTGAAGGCGAGCGCGCGCCTGAACAGTTCGCTCGCGAAGCGGCGCGTCAGGCAATCATCCAACTGGATGCGATCGCTACGCCTGCCGGGACGATGGAAGTGGTGCTGGGTCCCGGATGGCCGGGCATCCTGCTTCATGAAGCGGTGGGTCATGGTCTTGAATCCGACTTCAACCGAAAACAGACCTCTGCCTTTTGCGGGCTCATCGGCAAACCTGTTGCTTCGGAGCTTTGCACCGTGATCGACGACGGCACGATTCCGGACCGCCGCGGGTCGCTCAACATTGACGACGAAGGCGAACCCACGAGCCGAACCGTCCTGATAGAGAATGGAATTCTGCGAGCCTACCTGAGCGATTATTTGAACGCGGGATTGACCAAGTCCACACGAACGGGAAACGGAAGAAGACAAAGCTACAAACACATGCCGATGCCGCGGATGACCAATAC
Organism: Blastocatellia bacterium; assembly: GCA_035649735.1. Taxonomy (GTDB): domain Bacteria; phylum Acidobacteriota; class Blastocatellia; order UBA7656; family UBA7656; genus Onstottus_A. The sequence continues at coordinate 2,288 of DASRIZ010000104.1, forward strand.
CTTTATGCTGGCGGGGCAGGATAGCAAAGAGGATATTATTCGATCGGTGAAGCGGGGACTTTATGCGGTTCAGTTTGGGGGCGGCCAGGTTGATATCACCAGCGGCGAGTTCGCGTTTAGCGCGTCCGAGGCTTACCTGATCGAAGATGGACAAGTAACCGCGCCGGTCAAAGGCGCAACGCTGCGCGGCAACGGGCCGCAGGCGCTAAAACACGTGACAGCGGTGGGCAACGATCTGGAGCTCGATCCGGGTGTTGGTGTTTGCGGCAAAGCCGGTCAGAACGTGCCAGTCGGCGTTGGAATTCCGACAATAAAGATAAGTGAGATGACTGTTGGAGGCACACAGAATTAACTTACAGATATGAACCGCTCCGGGGCGCGTCATTTGCAGTAACCAAGTCTCGCAAATAAGAAAGAGGCGCTTGTATAGGAGGCGTCAGACAAGCTACCCACTCTGAATGAACTCTCACCTAACTAAAGAATTCGCCGCCAGTATTGCAGAAGGTGCGGTGAAACGAGGAGCGAGCGCTGCCGAAGTAATTATCAGGCAGAGGACGGAGTTGTCTGTCGGGGTCAGGCTTGGAGAAGTCGAGACGTTACAGGAATCAACCGATCAGGGGCTCGGATTGAGAGTCTTGATAGATGGACGGCAAGCCTCTGTCTCCGGTTCGGACTTTAGCCGCGAAGCGGTGGCGTCGTTGATGGAGGAGGCGGTCGAGTTGGCTCGCCTCACGTCGCCCGATGATACTGCGGGCCTTCCCGATCCCCAGGAATTGGCAACTTCGATTCCGGATCTGGACTTATGGGACGAAGCTATAGTTGGGCTATCAACCGAAGATCAGATCGAGATGGCGCTGAGAGCCGAGCGAGCCGCTCAGGAGTACAGCAGCCAAATATCAAACTTCGATGGAGGCGGCTTTGAATCAGCATATGGCTCGGTGATTCTTGCTAACTCGTTAGGTTTTGCGGGGGAGTTTCGGTCGACATCGTGCTCGCTGGCATCGGTGCCCGTCGCGGCTGAAGACGGCAAGATGCAACGTGACTACTGGTACGACGTGCGCCGCAAGCTGTCGGAGATGGACAGCCCCGAGGAAATCGGCGGGATGGCTGCCAGAAGGACATTGCGTAAGCTTGGCAGCCGATCTGTCCCAACTCAAGCCGTGCCGGTTGTGCTGGAACCAAACATGGCGCGAGATCTCCTCGGTGATGTTTTCAACGCCGCTTCCGGTGAATCGATCTTCAGAAAAGCCAGTTTTCTCGTCGGGCAACTCGGTGAACAGATCGCGAGCAAGCGCCTCACGGTAATAGATGATGGTGTTCTGCCGCGCGGACTCGGTTCCAGGCCGTTTGACGGCGAGGGACTTCCGACGCGGCGCACGGTTGTGATCAACGGCGGGGTGCTGGAAAGCTATCTGCTCAACAGCTACACCGCGCGCAAGCTCGGTCTGAGATCAACCGCCAACGCCGGCCGCGGGCTGTCGGGAGCACCAGGCGTCGAGGCTGGAAACTTGTATATCGAACCGGGAGCTTATTCGCCTGAAGAAATAATACGATCGGTTTCAAAAGGCCTGTTGATTACCGAACTGCTTGGTTTCGGCGTTAACACTGTAACCGGCGATTATTCGAGATCAGCAGGGGGAATCTGGATAGAAAACGGAGAGCTGACATTTCCGGTGCAGGGCGTGACGATCGCCGGAAACCTTAAAGAGATGCTCAACGCAATCGAGATGGTTGGTAACGATCTTGATTTCAGGGGCAGCGTGGTGGCACCCACGCTGCTGATCGGAAAGATGACTATTGGTGCGTGACGCACCGCCGGGCATCAATACTCTGTCGAGGAATCTATGTTTGAGCAACCCACAACACAGTCCGAGAAAGACAGATCTCGGACGATCATGATTTTGAGCGGTCTGGCGATCCTGGCCGTGCTCGTTTTGATCATCGCGGTCACCTCGCTTGCCCGCAAGCCCGCACAAACCGAATTTGCCTACTCCGGCGCGCTTGAGTTTGATAGTTATGCCGGCAACCTGGCAATCAATAACGTCGAGAAGTTTCATGGTGAGAGAATAACCGGCAGGTACGTGCGAATTCAGGGCAAGGTCGAGAATACCGGCGACAGAGCGGTTATCGCCCTTCAGCTCAAAGCAACGGTGATCGGAACGGGTGGTCAGTTGATCAGGGAGAAGATCATCACCCCCGTGCCGAATACCAGGGATGAGCTCAATCCAGGTGAGACAATGAGAGTGGAAGTTTCGCTCGAGGGCGTCCCGGAACCCTGGGAGATTCGAGACGTGACGATTGAGCTCCACTCATTGAAGGTGAAGTGACAGTTTAATCCCCGCGTTTTAACGTGACACCCGGTGGTGGCGTAAACTGGAATTGGGTGTCGGGGGCCACAAAGTTCTCGCGTACGTTCGAGAGTAGAAACTCCATCCTCGCTCCGCTACGTTCAAAAATAACCATTCGGCGAACGTCGAAAGTACCCGGCGAGACTTCCACCAGCAATTGCTTGAACTCCTCGGGCGCGCGCTTTGGGAAAAGCCGCAGCACAAGGTGGCCGGCGTTTATCGACGGCTCCCCCGCGGCGATCTCGATTCGAGAGAAATCGCGACGAAGGTCTCCTCTGCCAAGCAGGAAAAGAAAGGGAATTTGCGGGTCTACCGTTTCCTTTATCGATGAAGCCGTGGCGTTTTTTTCTCCGTACACAAAAAAGAACACCTTCTTGCCATCCGAGACAAAAAGCTTTCGTTCGGGTGACTCGTACTCCCAGCGAGCCTTTCTTGGCCGCTTCAACAACAAATGACCAGTCTCCCGAATTACACGCCCGTCGGCCCCGGCGTAGACTTGAACGAAGCTCGCTGCGAGCCCCTGCATTCGGGAGTATTTTTGCTGTAGGCCATCTATCAGAATATTCAGGTTCGGAGCCTGAGCGTGCGATGGCGAGCTTATGGCGGTTAGGAGCAGAAGCAAAAGCAAGACGACAATCAGCCGGTTTCGCGCAAAGACGCCAAGACTCGCTAAGACGCAGAGAACGGCGCGATGGTTAATCGAAGGGATCCCATGTAGCAAACGCACGTACACTAAAAACAGTCTACGGGAGCCGCTCACTGTCGGCAAAAATATCTTCGAGGGACGACCGGCGCGGATTCAGCGAAACCAGCTTGCCTCCGCAGTTCCGAATCAGAGCCAGCGTATCATCTATTTCGCTTTCATCTGCAAGCACCAGATGTACGCCGTTTGGTGTCGCCGTGGCCGACTGCAATGACGAAACCGTCTGTGCAAACCTGTCGAGGGAAGACGGATCGATTCCCACGGCGACGATTTCCACCGCAGGATCATCAATCCCCGTAAGCTCCTGCACGGTACCGCAGCGGACAAGCTTGCCGCGGCTGAGGATCGCCGCTCGATCGCACAATGCCTCGACATCCGATAAGATGTGCGACGAGAAAAAGACGGTCTTACCCTGCGATCGAAGAGACAGCAATAAATCCCTTACTTCTCGTCTTCCAATCGGGTCCAGACCGGACATCGGTTCGTCCATAAAGACGATCTCCGGATCATTGACCAAAGCCTGTGCAATCCCAATGCGTTGAAGCATGCCTTTTGAGTACTTTCGGAGTTGGCGGTTGGCGCGGTCCTGATCAAGACCAACCAATCCAAGAAGCTCCTTTCCTCGAAGCCTCGCTTGCGCCGCGGGGACCCCAAACAGCGCAGCGGTGTACTCCAGCAACTCCCGCCCGGACAGGTAATCGTAAAAGTATGGGTTCTCAGGGAGGTAACCCAGCCGCGACCTGGTAGAGACATCGTCAACCGGATGACCGAGTATCCGGGCGCTACCCTGAGTTGGATAGATCAGACGCATCAGCAGCTTTAGCGTCGTTGTCTTGCCGGCTCCGTTTGGGCCGAGGAATCCAAATATTTCTCCGCGATGCACCTCAAGATTCAGCTGATCAAGAGCGCGCACCCTTCGCTTCTTTAGAAATCCAACTTCGTAGTCCTTCGTGAGATCGATGATTTCGATGACAACTTCTGACTTGTCTTTTGCCGTCGCAGTCATTGCTTGTTTCTTCTTTCGAGACACTTTCCAGCGGCGCGCAGGAATGTTTCCCGGATTTCCGGATCCGCGATTCTGTCAGCTTGCGCGCGCAGCGGCAACGCCTGTTTGTCGGGGGCAGTGAACTTCACTTCGGGCGGGGCTGTGGTTTCGCGAACGATCAGATCCGGGTTTACCACGTACTCGATCGCAGTAACCAGCGGGGCGCCAAGCAGGGAATTCAACTTGAACAAAGCCTGCCCGCGCATGCTCATCAGTTGGGTTCGCCACGTTACGTCGGGGACTGCTACAAGCAATGTCTTTCTTTCGAGGCGAACGGGCGCGGTAACCTTGCGAATAGGACCGCCGACGGCCACCAGCCACGCTGCAAACACTGCTTGCTCTCGCACCTCATCGGAGTCCCCGGCGTGGCGAAGCATCTGCGGAACCAGCATCAACAGATCGGTCAGCATCGGAGGTCAATGAGTAGTCAGTGGTCCGTTGTCCAAATATAGGACCTATAGGACGTATAGGACCTATGTTCAGACTAATCAATGTTTAATCTTGGGCCAGTAGACCGCAAAGTCAAAATGCGGATCATTCGGTTCCTTGTGACATTGCATGCAGCCGACCGGAGTCGCCACGAAGCCGTAGCCTTTCCCGGGGTTGCTTGCGTGTGCGCGTCCTGGCCCGTGACATTCTTCGCATTGGACGTTGGCAAACTGCGGCGTGGTGTAAAGTGATTGAAACCCGCCTTTTTGAAAGCCCACCACATGACACCCAACGCATTCGTTGTCGAACTGCTGATTCTTTTTCTCGAGCGTCGCCATCGCGTGCCCGTGCCGGCTGTTGACCCACACTTCGTTCTCTTTCTCGTGACAACCTGCACAGGTTTCAACGCCCACATACGGAGATTCTCCCCCACCAATCAAGGTGCTGGGTCTTAACGAGGCGGCTGCAGTCGCGTTATCGCTTTGCTCCTTTGTGAATTCGGTGTGAGCGGCGGTTACGACATCCAACGCCGATGGGTCATCCGGTATCGTGGAATCAAGGGCCACATAGCGGTTGATTTGATTTTCGGCGCTTCCGTCACCCCTCACGTACACTCGCAACTCGCCCAGATACTTTGTCTGGTTATAGGCATAAGTGATTGTCGCTTGATTGAAGTGTTGAGGCTCATCCATGGAGCTCGTCTGTCTTGCACCAATGATGGTGTCGATTTCGGGGTTCTCGGTGGCGAGTCTTTGAGCCGAGGCCATGTCCATATATGCAAGTGCGACTATGAAGTCGGTTTTTCCTTTCAGCTCCGGCAGTACCTTCTTGGCGGCCTCAAACGGATCGTCTATGCGGAAGCCGGCGTAGACCGTTTCTACTCCATTTGGAGCGGTTGGTTTTGGTTCGGAAAACCCGACCACACCGATTCTCACTTTTTTGCCCGCCGCCCCTCGTTTGAGGGTAATTTCGCGAATTACGTAGGGCAAAAGTTCGCGATGTTGATCGCCCATCGGGTGAATGTTCGCGGAGACCAGTCGTTGTATAAAGGGATACTCTTCAAGCCGCTTGTCAAAACCCTCCTTCTTCAGCAGCTCGCCGAGGTAGGGAAGGTCCAGGTAGCTGATATTAGCCGCATCGTGATGAAAATCTCCGTACCCCTTGACTACCCATTTGTTTTTTGTCATAACCTCGGCGGGTAGTTGGTTTGCACTGAAACGATCATCGGTAAACAGGTTGCCCGCGTCGACGGAAAGCGCCGGTACTTCCGAATTCGATCTGAGCCTGAATGCTTTGATATAGCTGACACGCCGTGCCAGTCCACCCATAGGGTGGCTCGGTCAGCCACATGTTTCCAGGCTGCCGTGAATGTCTGCGCCATACATGATTGCGAGCGCATAGCCGTCGTCTTCGCCTAGCCGTTCTCTTATCTTTGGATCGTTCAGGTCAAAACTAACACTGTCATCTTCACTTTCGGAGTCGCCGGAACGAGAACAGCCGTTGTTGATCACCGCGAGCGCGGCCACAAAAGCAACCATGATCAGCAAAGAGATTTTTCGACGCAAAGCTTCCTCCAATTAATGAGTGTTCGTGAAGCCAGGGCTCAGTCGCTATAGCAGAGCTTTCACCCACTATTTGCTAACCGATATTATGTCTGCAAGAGAGCCTAGAATTGTACTAGCTTCCGCATCTCCACGGCGCGCCGAACTGCTCAGGCAAATCGGCGTCGACTTCGAGTTGGCACCCAGCCAGGCCGAGGAGCGGCCCCATCCTGATGAGGCACCGGCGGATTATATCACACGCATCGCAAGGGCTAAAGTTATCGCCGTCGCGCGCGGACGCGAAAGAGGACTTGTCATAGGTGCGGACACCGTGGTGGTGTTGGACGGCCGGCTCATTGGGAAACCTGAAAACGAAGCCGACGCGCGCAAGCTCCTCAGACAGTTGTCGGGACGGTGGCACGCCGTGTTGACAGGTGTGGCGTTGTACGACTGCGAAACGCGGCACGAAGTCGCCGACTACGAAAAGACTCTTGTCAAATTTGCGGCGGTTACCGAGGCTGAGATCGAATGGTATGTGAGGACCGGCGAGCCCATGGATAAAGCCGGCGCTTATGGGATTCAAGGGCTTGGCGCGCTGTTCGTCGACGAAGTCGCGGGGAACTATTACAACGTGGTTGGACTACCGATACCCCTCGTTTACCGTCTCGCCCGCCGGCTTGGATACTCGTTTGTGCCCCAGGAGTAACTGAAGGGGATCTGCAGTTTCATGGGTGATATTCGGGACAAAACAGCGGTTGTAACCGGCGCCACTCGAGGGATTGGGCTTGCCGTTTCCCGAGCCCTGCTCGCCCGCGGCGCTCGTGTGTTTATCTGTTCTCGGAATGAAGCAGATGTCGAGCGGATAGTTTCCGATCTAAATCGCGAGCACCCGGATCGTGTCCACGGTGCAGCGTGCGACGTCAGGAGTCATGATGAGGTTCACTCGCTGTTCGAGAGTGTGAGACATGCCTTTGGATCGCTCGACATCCTGGTTAACAATGCCGGGATTGGCTCGCGCAGCTACATCGAGCAGATGTCGGTGCAGGAATGGAATGCAACAATAGAAACTAATATTTCGGGCGTATTTTATTGTTGCCGCGAGGCAATCCCGTTGATTAAGGCAAATGGGGGCGGCGATATCATCAATATTGGGAGCTTGGCCGGTAAGCACGCATCCGCAGGCTCGGCGGCTTATTGCGCATCAAAGTTTGCCCTGGTGGGCTTTTCGGAAGCATTGATGCAGGAAGTACGGTTTGATCACATTCGTGTCAGCCACCTTATGCCCGGGTCGGTGAATACCAGCTTTAGTCGCGGCGGCGGCCAGGATCCGACGCAGACGTGGAAACTGTCGCCAGAAGACGTAGCGGCAACGGTGATCAACTTACTCGAGATGGACCCGCGAGCCTTAATTAGTCAGGTAGAGATTCGGCCGTCCGAGCCAAAGAAGTAGCATAGACTTTAATATGAGCAGTTGTTCTTAGTTTGAAATGCGAGTGCGTTGACACGCGAAAAGAGCGCTTGCTAGAATTCGCCTGGTTGTATACCAAAGCAATTCATACCGAGACTCAAGTATGGCCACAACTGAAACTGAACTAGCTTCTACAAACGAAGGTCCGCCTTCGGCCGCGCCGGCTGTCAAGATGAGCACCAAAAAGAGCGATTCCGTGCTCGACAAAGTGCTCCGTTTGCTCAGTTCGGTAAAATTCGGCCTGGTGATGTTAAGCACCCTGCTCCTTTGCTGCATGATCGGAATGCTGGTAATGCAGGTCAACGTCGATGGTTTCGACAAGTATTACGCGAATCTGAAGCCCGCCCAAAAGCTGGTCTATGGCTGGCTCGGGTTCTTCGACATCTATCGCTCGAGATACTTCACGTTGCTGCTGGCTGTCACCGGCCTGAACATCATCCTCGCCTCGATCGATCGGTTTCCGGCGGCGTGGCAATACATACGCAAACCCAAGCTGACCGCCTCGCCGAAATTTATCGCCGCGCAGATGTTCAATGCGGAAGTTTTCGATCACGCTGATCCGAAGGGAGTCGCTGAGAAGGTACGAACGGCATGGCGAAAGCACGGATTCCGCGGTCGCATCAATGAAGAGAACAATCGAATCACGGTCTTCGCTCAACGCAGTCCATGGAATCGACTGGGCGCTTATGTTGTGCACGTGGCGCTGCTAACGATTTTCACTGGGGGCTTCCTGACAAGCCGTTACGGCGTCGGCGGGTCGATGGAGATCAAACCGGGCAGAACCGGGGATAGGTTTGCGACAAGTGAAATCACGATTGATGGCGCAAGGCAATCCCAGGCGGTGCTTCCATTCCAGATCGAGTGCACTGATCTTCAGCAGAAGCTGATCAGGGAGGAAGGCGGCCTCGACAATCAGAACACAATCGATTGGCTGAGTTACATAAGAATAGTTGACAAGGAGCGCAACCTAACTCAGGACATGCTGGTTCATCTGAACAACGTCGGCGACTATCGCGGGTATCGATTCTTTCAGAACTCATTTCTGCCCGTAGGCAACGCTCGTAAGATAACGGTTACATTCGAACCGGCGGCCGGCGGGATGCCTTTACCGCCCGTTACGATAGCTCGCAACGGCTCCGCGGATGTTCCCGGTATCGGTACTGTTCGGTACGTGGATTTCTACCCGGATTTCGACATCGACGATTCAGGACCGACGACATTGTCCCGAGACTACAACAATCCGACGGCTCAACTCGAAGTCACAGGACCCGACGGCAAGCGAACGATGGCCTTTGCTTTCAATCCTCAGCTTTCCGATAAGTACTTGTCTAAGGCCAACGACAAGGTAGCCAAAGACGGCGGTGAAAATCCGCTATTGGTTAACGGGAACAAAGTTGTCTTGAGAGATTTCGAAAAGGTATCCCTTACTCACACGCTGACGATTCAGTATGATCCGGGACGCACGCCGGTTTACATCGGGTTCACCCTGCTGATTCTGGCATTGTGCGGAGTATTCTTTTTCTCCCATCAAAGGGTGTGGGCTGTAATAGAGCCGAACGGGATAGGTTCACAGATTCACTTTGGTGGAAACACAAACCGGAACAGGCCTGCCTTCGAAGGCCGGTTCAATTCGCTGGTGCAGTCTGTTACGGGAGGGTCAAAAAATGAGTAGAGTCATTAATCGTGACGAAGCGATGGTGCCCGAGTTGGAGCTTACGCTTCCAGAAAAGGTCAAGGGCTTTCTGCCGGTCGTGCTTCCGATCCTTGGGACGATCCTGTTGATCGCGGTGCGATATCAGGCAGGCCGACCTGTCGGCTTCATCTATTGTGACGCGTTGATAATGCTCGCGTTGATCAGCTACATCTGCGCCTCGGTCTTGCTAGTGACCAATATCTTTGTGAAGGAAAACATTCTGGCCAAACTGGGGTTAATAACTGTTGCGCTGGGTTATTGCTTCAACTTGACGGGCTGGATGGTTCGTTGGATCGAAGCGGGCGACAAGGAAGGATGGAAGGACGGCATCAACGGTTTCTGGCGCTATTTCCCGCTTGATAATCTGTACGCTCTGACGCTGGGCTTTGCGGCGGGAGCGGCGTTGACGACGTTAGTGGTTATTCGCAAGCCAAAATATATGGCGCTAGGGGCGATGTCGATGCCAATCCTGGTGGTAGTTCTCGCGCTTGGCATGATGCTTGGCAGCGGCATAAGCACATTGCCGCCGATCCTGGACAGCTATTGGAGACCGATTCACGTTTCAATAGCAACCATCGGTTACGGTGTTTGCCTGGTGAGCTTCGGACTCGCGTTCGCCTATCTCCTCAAAGACGGAATTCGATTTGAAGGCGTGGCGATATGGACCGGTTTCTATGGCCTGCTTACGCTGGTAATGCTTGGGTTTGGCACAGCGAGCGCCTTCGAAGTCTTCCGGGGTCAGTACACAGTCAACCTCGCATTGGAAAAGAGTTCGCTTCCGCTGCGCGCTGAGTTGCCGATGGTTGGTCCGCTGATGCTTCTGACGCTTCTTGTTCTTGTGTTGTCCGTAGCGCTTTTCGCCCTTGATCACTTTAATAAGGACGAGAAGGCGAGGGTGTGGGGTTGGAGACTCTTTCACGGGGCTGTTGTGTTACAGACTTTAGTCGTCGTGGTTCTTTTCTTCCAGATGAAGACTCTGGACAATCCGGCGCAACACATCCCGGCGCGTGAGTATCCCGCCTTTGCCGTGTGGATGGGCGAGCAGTCTCAACAAAGCCTCACGCCCGAACAAGCACAGACTTGGGTGCAACAGAACCAGTCGAGCCTGAAACTCAGCATGACATCGAATCCGGTAGAGTTTGGGGCGCTGATTGGATTGTTCGTTGCGCTCCTCCTGGTTGCGCTGTTCTCGTGGAAGCGCGAGAAGCTTTTGACGGCGCTGCCCGAGCTTAAGACTATCGATTCTCTGCTTTATAGAACAGTGGGCGTGGCTTTCCCGTTGCTATCGTTGCTGCTGATCACTGGAGCGGTGTGGGCAAATGAGTCGTGGGGGCGTTACTGGGGATGGGACTCAAAGGAAGTCGGAGCATTGGTTGCGTGGATGTCTTACGCAGGCTTTCTGCACACGCGTATCGCGCACGGCTGGCGTGGACGCCGCAGCGCGTACTTTGCGCTGCTGGGATTCGCGCTGGTGATATTCACCTGGCTTGGGGTGAGCTTTATTATTCCCGGCCTCCACTCTTATGCCGGTGTTTAGCATTTGAGTGGAGCTGGTAGTGGTCTAAGCAAAAAGGGCGGGCCTTTCGGCCCGCCCTTTTTGCGTTCTAGCCCGTTTTCACTGTCTCAAACCAGAAGACAAAGGTTTCTGCTTTGTGCTTTCTGCTTTCTGCCTTGTGATTTGTGTCACCCATCATTCCACCGTGATGCTGTAGGCTTGCGATGAGACTCCTGACGGATTCACAACTCGGATCTGGTGACTTCCTGAAGCCAAAGCTACATGCTTAGCAATCAGGACGCCCGAATCCAATGTTCCCGATACCTGTACTCCATCAACAAGCAAAATAGCATTGGGCGCGATTCGATCTCCGCTCACGACCAGTTTGCCTTTGCCTACTCTGTATTTGACTTTGGTTATTACCGGAGGGGGCTCGGGCTCAATCACTCTGATCTGTATCGATCCGCTTGCGCTCTGAGCCCTCTGATCTCGTACAGAAATCGTAATGTTGTATTCGCCGCTGACTGCCGCGGTACCCGAGAGCGCGCCACTGAAGACGTTGAACGCCATTCCCGAGGGAAGTGCTCCACTGGTGAGTGACCAGTCGTAAGGTGGCGTTCCGCCTGTGGCCTCCGGCTGATAGTTAACAGGCGCGCCAACGACTGTTTGAAGCGAGGCCGCGACGTTGAGTCGCAGCAACGTGGACGCGGGTGCCACTGTTACCGAGTATTGCTTCTGGAACGAACGCGATTCGGAATCGGTCACCTGCGCTGTAAAGGATGAATTTCCGATCGCCGTCGGAATGCCTGATATCAAACCCGTCAACCGATCCAGTCCCAATCCGGAAGGCAGCGAGCCATTCGCTATTGTCCAGACAAAGGGCGGTGTGCCGCCGCCAACAGTGAGCTGATAGACAAACGGAGATCCAACATATCCCTGTGGTGGATCCGGGCTGTCGATGGATGGCGGGCCGGGCAAGACGGTGATTTTGAGATTAGCAGAAGGTTGACCGAAGAACCCCCGGCCTTCCTGAAACAACTGCCACTGAAAGTCATACGTGCCTGCAGTGCGAGGAGCGATGGCGGTGAGTCTGATTTCGCGGGGCAGCCCTTTGAGCGTAAACCCCGCAGACGGTGCAACGCTGGCGCGCCACGTTGTGTTATTGGCTGGGTTCTGGGCTGCGGGTTTGACCGAGGCATCCCAGATCTCATAGCCGCTATTGAGCCATTTCATCAGCACGCTGAATTGCTGGCCCGCCCGAACAGGGGGGACGATAGTCTGCATTATGAATTGTGAGTCGTATTGCAATGGCTCTCGAACTGTCATCGAGAACCGCCTCTGCAACGAATCCCCTGCACCGTCGTTTACCTGAACCGTGAAACTAAACGTTCCCGTTTCGCTTGGCGATCCGAAGATGATACCGCTGGAGCTCAAGCTCATGTTCGTCGGGGGCCTGCCCAGAAAGTCCACAACGCTCCAGGTGTGCGGCAAGACGCCTCCGGAAGATGTCAGAACCACAATCCCACCAACGAGCTTGACGGCATTGGGAAGCGGCGAAACGCTCTCGATGGCAAGCGGACGGGATCCGCGGTCGTTTATAGGATAGACAAATGCGATTCCGTTTACGTCATCTTCGGTTAGTGACGCACAACGTCCGTCAGAATGCGCCGACCCGAACATTGTGGCCTCGAGATGCTGCGCGTGACCCAACCCGAGCGCGTGACCCAGCTCGTGCGTAGCAACTTCTCTAAGATCGCAATTATTGGCAAAGCTGCAAAACGAGTAGGGGTTGAACGAAATAAACGCGTACTCAGCCGGTACATAAGTCTGGCCGTTGACCAGCCGCGTCACCCCGCTTGTCCATCGGAGACCTCCCAACGCAATTATACGAGAGCAATCTGCTGCGCTGGGGGCGAATCGACCGTCACAGTTGTTGAAGGCAATCACATTCACCGTTCGCTGCGTGCTGCAAACGTTGCGTGGACCTCCGTTCACCAGCCGCAAAGCAGAGCCCTCAACGTTTGACCACGCTGTCAGCGCTGCGTCCACATTCTCAATAACCTGGGCATTAGGCGCACCTTCGGGATTGATATAAAAAGTGATTGGTTGATGATTGTCGGGCTCGAACCAACGCACGGACGTCACCGGGTATAGCAAATTGAACTGCGGATGAACCTCTCGCCTCGCGATGGCTTCCTGATACTCGGGAGGCTCATGCAAAAGCCGAACGTCGCTATAGTGCTCGAGTTGAAACGCACGCGAGCGATTTGCGAGCGCTTCGAGTCTCGTTTGCACGACACGGGTGTACTCGAGGAAATCCGGACTGTCGGAAGGGGAGTCGACGGAGTGCGGGTGGTGTCGCATTCGTTCGAGCATTGCTCCGCAGCTTTGCTCGGCGCGAACTAGCGTTTCGCGACCGCCCCCAGAATCGACCACTGATAGCTTTCCGAAAGACATCTGATGAACACGAAGACTGCCGTCACGCCACGTATCAAGGTAAAGAAACACCCGCTCACCTACTGAAAAACTGGGCGTGCCGAATATCATGCTGCCCTGGCCCTCCGCCTCGCCGCCCTCCTCTTTTAGTACAATGTCGCGGCTCCCGATGTCGCCCTTTAGGGTCTGCGCAACCCTGATCTTGATGTATGTGAAAATGCGATCATCGTCCGAATCCAGGCGACATGCAGTCGAGAGAACCCGTCCTGTGACAATCGCCCTGGCGCCGACTATCAAATCGTCATCAGAAAAGGAAAGTCCCGAAGCTGTCCTGTTCGCAAGTGTTCCGCTTGTCAGCGCAACGAACAGTCCCAGACACATCAAGCTGATCTTAGTGATGATGTTAGTCACGAGCTCTTCTCGCTGAAAAACTTTAGGGGCTTTCCGGGGCTAACAGAATTGCTAACGTGTGATATAGCTGAACTGCAGGGAAAATAGCAAGAGTCTCGGAAGGCCGAGCGCCGGCTCAGACGATCTGCAATTCGGCTTCATTGAGGCGTTTTAGTAATCGAATGTAGCCGTCCGCTTTTACGTTTTGGAAGTCACCGGGATTTGCCCACGCCCAGATGGTCAGCGTAGCCGCGTTGTCTGCCAGGGAATCCACATTTATCGAGGGGGAAGGGGTTTTCAGGATTCTGGAGTCATGAGCTAAGGCTTCAGAAATAGCCTGAATGGCATTCTCGACATCCTCCTCACGAACCTTTACCGTCAGCTCCAAACGACGGCGTTGGGTGAGCGAGTAGTTTATGATCTTGGAGCCCCAAACCTTTGAGTTCGGCAAGATGACGCGAACGCCGTCCACCGTGGTCATTTGCATATTGACGATCGTCAGTTCTTCGACGACCCCGTGCGCACCCTCCACTTCGATAAGCTCGCCAGCCCGAAACGGTCTATAGATCAACAAGAGCAGCCCGGCGGCGAAGTTCGCGAGAGTGTCTCTGAGGGCAAAGCCGAGGATCAAACCGGTGACCCCCAAACCGGCGATAATCGATGTTATCGGGACGTTGACCTTTTCAAGCGCAATCAGGGTCGCAGTGAGCAGTATTGAAAGTGATACGGAGCGCAGAAAAAAGTCTTTGAGCAGGAAGTCATCGCGAACACGACTGCGATCAAGGATCTTCCTCAGCCATCGTCTGCTCAGTTTCGACGCCAGCACGCCTATCAGTAAGACGAGCAAAGCGACGGCCCACTGGGTAGCGTGCTGGGTTACAAATGCTTTTATCGTTTCGAACTGGGGCATAAATTGAAACCGGGTTTCGCTCCTCCCGTTTAACAACAGGCAAGGTACATTGCTCTCCATCGGCGCGCAAGCGGATGTGCGAGGGTGCGAGTGCGTGGCTCTAAACGCTGCTTCGAGCGTTCGTCCAGTTGTTGCGAATATCTTGCCGACTGAGAAAGGTATTGAGAATAAAGAGTCGCCCTTGTTAGTATTACATCGTTTGACCCTCGTTTAGTTGGAGACCCGCTGGATGACCAATGTTGTTGTTTTCGTTGTTACTCTGCTCATCAGTACCTTCGGATTTGACGCGCGAACATTCGAACCCTCTAAGAGCCTTCTAAAACAGATCGAAGAGGGAAGGGACGAGCTCAAGAAGGAATCGGTCCAGATGATTATGGGGACCGTAGGTACCCGGCGCGTTCGGATCGGCCGGCGCAAGTACCAGGACGTTCCGGTAACTGGGATCGTCGGCCGCGAGATGGCTCTTGCGATTCTTGACGCGCAGGGCGAGATCCGAATCGCCCGGGCAATCAAGCGCGACCCGGGTTTTGAAGTACTCACTCCTGGCTTCATCCTATCAATGCGCCGTGAGAACGGTATCAACTCCGATATTGCCTGCGTAGATCCGCCGGGCGGGAGGGTCGTAGCCGTCAAATACCCTGTTTCAAATGAGGGCAATCGGTTTGGTCCGGGTGAACTTGTGATTGAGGCAGTCTACACTCCGTACTCCGGTGAGATAAAAACCGAAGAAGTAATAAACCGCGGCATAGAAGTAAAGAACGGGTTTATCGATAAGGCCTACTCACGTCTCCGCGATCGGGGGGTGCTCTCGCGAGCCTTTCCTGGACGAAGAGTCGTCGATGTGATTCCGAAAGAAATCTTGCGCGTGCTGCTGCTAAATGAGCATATAGACCCGAGCGAGTTTAAGAGCGCCGGCGCGGCCAAGCCGCTCATCGAACGGGTTCTTACAATAATAGGCACTAATCGAGACAAAGCGTATTCATACTCCATCAGTAGCGCGGGCGCTCGGGGTCTGGTCCAGATGATGCCGTCGACCTACTCGCTGTTGCTCTCAAGGTATACCTCCGCGGGGCTCAAATCGAACTTCGCAGCAGCGGTATCGGATCCTGTAAACGCAGTGATGGCCCAGGTGTTGTTATGTGATTCGGATTGGGAGTCGATTCGATCCAGGGTCGACATGCCGGTTGAGCGCGTCGGTCCCTATCTGGCGGCAGCCTACAACGGCGGCGTTGGGAGAGTGTTAAACGCGCTATCAAACGATGAAATGGATTGGATGGAAGAACCTGATCCGAACCGTCGCCCGACGATGACTGTGACAAGAAGAATCCCGGTTCGGGTTCGCGGACGTAACGGCAAGAAGACAAGGCGATATGTCGTCAGGAGCTACACTCAACCGATCTTCAAAAATGAAACCAGCAAATACGTAAGCCAGTATCATTGGATCAGCAACTATCTAGCTGAACGCTCAAAGACCGGCTCTTCTC
Organism: Blastocatellia bacterium; assembly: GCA_035649735.1. GTDB lineage: Bacteria > Acidobacteriota > Blastocatellia > UBA7656 > UBA7656 > Onstottus_A. Next base: position 18,230 of record DASRIZ010000104.1, read on the forward strand.
CGGACCATGTCGTCAGGCAATAATTTTCTACCTCAATCCCCGTTCGGCCCGCCATCCACAAAATGCATCACTAAGATAAAGTAGCTGGTAATGGAGAGTGAGGAAACCATTCCCAGCACCGTTTGCTCATGACGCACAACCCTATCCAGGCAAAGTTAGGGCGTCAAGCGCTTACGGGTTTGCAATGGTTGGCGAGTTGAATCGAGGATCCGAGACACAAATAAAGAAGGACCGAAGCGATCAGCACAGCCCCCGTTGCCCTGATCATTTCGGCCCTTCCGTTTCGAAGCTCGTCTCTAGAGTTGGCAAGCGCGATGCCAAAGAGAAGTATCTGAACATCCCGCTCTAAACTGTTGATAAGCGATTGCTTGGTCGCAGGAGAGACCACACCTACTTCAATCGAGTCACGCTTTTTGTCATCGACCGTTACTGTTTTTGTTATTCCTCAGCCGGTGACAACTTCCCCGATTGTCCACGAAACGCCGGCAGCGCTCGTGGCCGCAAGGATTCCCTTAGCTCCGGCAACCATGGACGGGCTTACGGCTCCGATGTCTTGCGCATTGCCTTCGTGCAAAAGTGAGGCTACGTAAGCCGCGATAGTTGCGGTCAAGCCGTAAGGATCGTGACCGGTGACTACGACTTGTCGTTGCCGGTCGCCTCGGATAGCTGTACACAGGATCTCAAACTCGGACTTTTGGCGGTCTTCCACGGATGGACCGAAGCTTCCTTTACCTGCTTCACGGATAAGCGGTCCGCCCAACGGCGACCGCAAGATCAAACCCGCGAGAGAAGAAACTGCCGTCAAAAGCAACGCCGGGATAGGCAGGACCATAAGCGTAGTTACGTTTTGAGTTGTTACGTGACGGGGCACCATAATCGCCTCGCCAAACGGAACCGACAACGCGGTGCGACGGCCCGACTTCGGAAAGCTCACGACTCTGCTGATGGGAGTCGACGAGGTTGGCTCAAGAGCGGAGTTGCTATACTGAAACCCGGGCGAACCCATCCCTTTGGCTATGCTCTGGCGCGTCCCTCGACTCGTACCGAATCCTTTGATTGCATAGGCAATTTCTATTTCATCGCAGGGCTGCAGGCCTTCGGCTGAAAGCTCGGCCGCCGCGTCGCCAAGCGCATACTCAAAGGCACAGCCCGGCACAAGAGCAGCGCCGCTTCGCCTGGCTTCGTCGTCAAGCTGTTCAAATATGTACCGGATAAATGCCTGCTCGCCTGTTGTATCGAGATAGTGAACCCCGCGGTGCGCAGCTTCACGAACAACCGGTTCACTCAAGCCGTTAAATGGGCCGGCGCAATTGATTACCACCGTCGAGCCGTCCAGGGCTCGCTTTATGTCGGAATCGCTGGTGACGTCTACCTCAAGGGTATCGAATTGACTTCCCAGTTCGGTTGCTAGCTTTTTAAGTTTATTTGAGTCGCGGGCGGCGAGCCGCGACGGGCACCCGAGTCGCTTGAGCTCCCGAGCGATCAGGGTCCCTGTGAACCCGGTTGCGCCAATCAGAGTAATCATCGGGCCAATGTTAACGACACTGGAGTGAATCCACAAACTTTGACGATCTATGTGCTTCACGGTTATGATAAATCGCTCATGCACAACCCCCTATCGGCAGGTTCCCGTCGCCCACGGAGTACTGATAGTTCATGCAAGAAAGAGCTCAAATGAAGATTCCCATTTTGGATCTCAGTGTTCAACATCTGCAGATCGCCGACGAGATTGCTGCCGCGGTTACAAGAGTTCTGGGCAGCCAAAAGTTTATTCTTGGGCCCGAAGTTCGCGAGTTAGAGCAGGAGCTGGCTCAATACTGTAGCTGTGCCGAGGCGATAGGGTGCGCTTCGGGCTCGGATGCGCTGTTGCTCGCTTTGATGGCTTGCGACGTGGGGCCCGGCGACGAGGTGATAACCACTCCGTTTAGTTTTTTTGCCACCGTAGGATCAATCGTTCGGCTGGGAGCGAAGGCCGTCTTTGTTGATATTGACAGCGCAACCTTCAATATGGATGTTAGCCAGGTTCAGAGCGCAATGACCAAGCGGACCAAAGCGATCCTTCCGGTTCATCTTTTCGGTCAGTGCGCAGAGATGGAGACCATCAATGAACTCGCCAGAAACGCCAACATGCGTGTCATTGAAGACGCAGCTCAGGCGATCGGCGCCGAGTATCGTGGTCGAAGAGCGGGCAGCCTGGGGGAAATTGGCTGTTTCAGCTTTTATCCGTCGAAGAATTTGGGCGGCGCAGGGGACGGTGGGTTGTTGACGACCAACGACTCCGAACTCGCCGAGACGCTTAGAATTCTTCGAACTCACGGAGCGAAGCAAAAGTATTATCACGAACGCCTTGGGATCAACAGCAGACTTGATTCTCTTCAGGCTGCGATCCTGCGCGTAAAGTTTCGTTATTTAGATCAGTGGGCAGACGCTCGTCGAGCAAACGCCAAACGGTATCGCGAACTCTTTCGCGACGCCGGACTGGGTTCAAGCGACTACGTACAGTTGCCAGTTGAATCAGATGGCTCCGTTCACGTTTACAATCAGTTTGTCATTCGCGCTCGCGATCGGGATAGACTGAAAGCCTGGCTTGCGGAACGAGGCGTCGGAACCGAGATATACTACCCGGTCCCCCTGCACTTGCAGGCTTGCTTCAAAGATCTCGGTTATAAGAACGGCGATTTCCCTGAGTCGGAGCGCGCTGCATTGGAAGCGCTGGCGATCCCCGTGTACCCGGAACTAAGTGCAAACGCTCAGACCTACGTCGTCGAGACGATCTCATCATTTTATCGGGCAGCCTGAGCTTCATTTGAGGGTGGACTAAAAATGCGCGTGCTGATAACAGGCGGAGCCGGGTTCCTCGGCTCTCATCTTTGCGATCGTCTGATTGGTGACAATCACGAGGTCATCGTATTCGACAACCTGCTGACGGGCCGGGTCGACAACATAGAGCATCATCTTGGTAATGAACGCTTCAAGTTTGTTAAGCAGGATGTTACTGAGTATCTCCATGTAGGCGGGGAGCTGGACGCTGTGGTGCACTTCGCATCGCCGGCAAGTCCGATCGACTACCTCCAGCTTCCGATTCAAACCTTAAAGGTAGGAAGCCTCGGCACACACAAAGCCCTCGGACTGGCCAAGGCAAAACAAGCCAGGTTCTTGCTTGCATCAACCTCCGAGGTTTACGGAGATCCTCAGGTTCACCCTCAGCCCGAAGAGTATTGGGGTCATGTGAACCCGGTTGGTCCGCGAGGCGTTTACGATGAGGCAAAACGCTTCGGTGAAGCGATCACGATGGCCTATCATCGTTATCACGGGCTCGATACTCGAATTGTGAGGATCTTCAACACCTACGGCACGCGGATGCGGCCAAATGACGGACGGGTTATTTCCAACTTCGTCGTTCAGGCGCTCAAGGGCGAGCCGCTTTCAGTGTATGGAGAGGGCAGCCAAACGCGTTCATTTTGCTATGTCAGTGATTTGATCGAAGGCATACTGCGGTTGCTGATGATTTCCGACCAGGGTCGTTCGAAGGCATCGGATAGCAACGACGATGATATTCACCTGCCAACGAACATCGGCAACCCCGGTGAGTTCACGGTCATCCAGCTTGCGCAGATGGTTATCGAGATGACCGGCAGCCGGAGTATCGTTGAGCACAAACCGTTGCCGATTGACGATCCCCGGGTGAGGCAACCCGATATAGGCCGAGCCGTACGACTTCTCGGATGGCAACCCAGAGTCAGTCTTGAAGAAGGGCTCAGAAACACGATCGCTTTTTTCGCAAACGAGATAGAGAGGGTCTGAAACGCAATGCATATTGCAGTCATTGGCACGGGTTATGTTGGTTTAGTCACCGGGGCGTGCTTCGCCGATTTCGGGATGCGAGTAACCTGTGTGGACAAGGATGGGGCTAAGATTGACTCGATCAACTCGGGCAAGATGCCGATCTATGAGCCGGGCCTGGATGCGCTGGTTGCAAAGAACGTGCGGGAGGGCCGGCTCGAGTTCAGCACCGATGTTCGAGGAACAATCGATCGATCGTTGGTGGTCTTCCTGGCAGTCGGCACACCTCCAAGCGGCGACGGCTCCGCCGACATGAGTCAAATCGATGAGGTAGCCTACGAGATAGCGCGATCCTTAAACGGCTACAAAGTGATCGTGACAAAAAGCACCGTTCCAGTCGGCGCCGCCTCTCGCATCAAGAAAATCATCGAGGAGAACAAAGCTACTCCCAGCAGGTTTTCGGTGGCGGCGAATCCGGAGTTCTTGAGGGAAGGGGCGGCGATCAACGACTTCATGCGTCCGGACCGCGTGGTTATTGGATGCAGGGACGAAGAAGCCGTCGCGATCCTGAAGGATATTTACAGCCCGTTGTACCTGCTGGAGACTCCGTTCGTCATCACAACACCTGAATCGGCGGAGATGATTAAGTACGCGTCCAACGCCTTTCTTGCTACCAAGGTTTCTTTCATAAACGAGATCTCGCGGTTGTGCGAATTACTTGGCGCCGATGTTCACGATGTCGCGAAGGGCATGGGGATGGATGTTCGTATCGGCTCGAAGTTCCTGCATCCAGGACCCGGTTTCGGTGGAAGCTGTTTTCCTAAGGACGCACAGGCTCTGGTGGCGCTGGGCCGGACCGTGGACTATGACGTAAAAATCGTCGAGGCAGCGCTGCGGGTAAACGAAGCGCAGAAAAACTCGATCCTCGATCGTATCAGACGGTTGGCGCCCAAGCTTGAGGGCAGCACGATCGCCATACTTGGGCTGGCTTTTAAACCTGAAACCGACGATATCCGAGAGGCGCCCTCGATCAAGATAATAGGCGATTTGCTGAAAGCTGGGGCTAAGGTTCGCGCGTACGACCCCGCGGCGATGGAATCGGCGCGGCGCTTGTTGATCGATGTCGAATACTGCGAAGATGAATACGAAGCGGCTCGCGGTAGCGATGCGCTGGTAGTGGTTACCGAGTGGAACCAGTTTCGGCGTCTGGATATGGATCGGTTGAAGGAAGTGATGAGGGCGCCGAATATTATTGATCTTAGAAATCTTTACGAACCAGAAACGATGCGCTCCTCAGGGTTTCAATATCTGGCAATGGGTCGCAACTGAAGTGCGCCCGCCGACCAGTTGCAAGGAGGTCGCGGCGATGAGTCGATTCAAGAAGGTAACGCGAATACGGTTGGTTGTCATAGTGAGTGTATTGGCGCTGGTGGTCCTGCCCGCTGGTGCGCAGCAACAAAGAACCCAGAAGCCGGTTCCTCAAGATGACGAGCCGATAAAACTCAATACAACCCTTGTACAGGTGCCGGTTGTCGTAAGCGAGCGGGGCGGCCGCTATGTGAGCAATATGACTCGCGGCGAATTCTCGATTTTTGAGGACGGCACGAAACAGGAGATCGAGTTGTTCGGCTCAATTGAAGAGCCTTTCAGCGTGGCGTTGTTGTTGGATTCAAGCGGCTCGACTCAGGCGACGCTGGAACAAATCAAGGCAGCGGCGATGTCTTTCCTCGGCAACCTTCGGCCTCACGACCGTGTGATGGTTGTTTCATTTAATGACAGCGTCGAGGTGCTTTCAGAGCTCACCAACGATACCGCGAAACTTGGTGCAGCAGTGCAGTCGATAAAATCCGGGGAATACACCCAGGTTTATGAAGCGGTCTACACGGCTGTGTGGGAAAAGCTACGAGATGTTCCCGGCAGAAAGGCGGTGATCGTTTTCAGCGACGGAATCGATACTGCAAGCAGCGAGATATCCCTTGAGGATACTCTCGACGCGGTCATCGAGAGCGAGGACATAATCGTTTACCCGATTCGTTACGCAACTCGAGAAGATGTCGAACGGAAGATTGAGGCCAGATTAAAAGGGTCGCTGGTTTCAAATGAAGACGCCGCGGCGCAGGCGAAGATGGAACAGAGTCGTCGAGAGCTGGATCGTGCCTACCGAGGCGCGGATGAGTATTTCCAGCAGCTTGCGGATATGTCCGGTGGAGTCGTCGAACGCGCAGACAAGCCGGGTGATTTGAAGGCTGCGCTGGGAAGGATCGCCGAGGAACTTCGGCACCAATATCTTCTCGGCTACTATCCGACAAATAAACAAAAGGACGACAAATCACGCAGGATAACGGTTCGAGTTACTCGCCAGGGCGCTATCGTTAGAGCACGCCCGGCTTATCGCCTGGCGCAGTAAGTGACCGCGCGCTCGGTCCAAAGATCACCGTTGATTGACTTATGCCAGGCCTAAGGCATCTTCTAGACACAATCGGGGACACAGCCGCCCGCGGCGAACACATCGCGGTGGCCAGAGTGATCAGCGCTGAATTTGGAAGCACTACCGTGACGGTGAGCAGCGGTGCGCTGTACCCGGCCCTCGAAGATCGGCAATTGACTGATCAGGTTCTGACGGCGGTGCAGAATCTGGGAGCCAGAGGCGGGGCCGCCGATCTAGTCGATGGCCGAGACGAGAAGGGAAGTCCGGTAACTATCGCAATCGAGATCATCGCGCCGAAACACGAGCTGTTGATTTTCGGCGCGGGGCACGTCGGGCAAGCGGTCGCTTTAATGGGCGCGCTGACCGGTTATCACATAACGGTTGTGGACGACCGGGAAGAATTTGCATCGAGGACGAGATTGCCGGATCCGAGAATCAGCTTGCTGGTCAGCGATTACGAAAGCGCGGCAGGGAAGCTGACGATCTCGTCCGGCACTATCGTGGTAATCGTTACTCGCGGGCATCAGTACGATGAGCTTTGCCTTAAGAGCGTGGTTCGGTCAAATGCCACGTACATCGGTATGATAGGAAGCCGCCGGCGGGTATTGTCGGTGTTTAAGAAGTTGGCGTCCGAGGGCTTTTCCGAACGCGACTTGCAGAGGGTGCACGCGCCGATCGGTTTGCGAATCGGGGCAAAAACGCCACAGGAAATCGCCGTGTCTATTCTGGCGGAGATCATTGATCACCTGAACAATCCTGAGCACGAACACAAGGGAGACGCAAATGGCATTTGAGGGTTTGGATGTTTTGGGCATCGGCGCGTTGTTGACGGACGAAGAACGGCTGGTACAGTCGGAAGTCAGGAAATATGTCGAGTCGGAAGTCACCCCGCTCATCGCCGCGTGTTTCGAGGAAGCTCGCTTTCCGGAGGAGCTGATTCCGAGCCTTGCCGAACTTGGCGTTTTGGGAGCGAACCTTCCTGAAGAGTACGGCTGCGCCGGGATGAACAACGTCGCCTACGGGCTTGTGATGCAGGAGCTGGAAGCGGGCGATTCGGGAATCAGGAGCTTTGCTTCGGTCCAGGGCGCGCTCTGTATGTATCCAATATTCCAATTTGGGAGCGAAGACCAGAAGCGTAAATGGCTGCCGAGCATGGCTGCGGGCAAGGTAATCGGATGTTTCGGGTTAACGGAGCCGAACCACGGCTCGAACCCGAGCGGCATGCTGACGAGGGCCAAAAGGGTTCCGGATGGATGGATGCTAAACGGCTCCAAGGCGTGGATAACCAACGGTACGATGGCTCACATTGCGGTAGTCTGGGCCAAGACCGACGAAGATGACGAGATACGGGGTTTTATAGTTGAGAAAGGCACAAAGGGTTTTACGACTCGGCAGACCCATCACAAGCTGAGCCTGCGCGCGTCCGACACGTCGGAGCTTTTCTTCCAGGATTGTGTGATTCCTGAGGAGAACATCCTGCCGGGCTCGAAGTCGTTAAAGAGTCCCCTGATGTGCCTCACCCAGGCGCGTTATGGCATCGCGTGGGGGGCGATAGGGGCGGCGATGTCTTGCTTTGACGTGGCATTGAAGTACTCGAAGGAGCGAATCCAGTTTGGGCGGCCGATTGCGGGATTTCAGTTAACCCAGAAG